>JBAQXA010000654.1:0-2340 GCA_049299195.1 Nocardioides sp. | reverse complement strand
ACCGGCTGCACGCCGTCACCCCGGCCGCACCACCCACCCCGAGCGCGGACAACAGGACGCGACGCGACACCGCAGGCACCATGCCTCGACCCTACGAGTCGGTGGTTCGGCCGACCGCTGGGGGTTGATGCCGGCTCGACCGCCGCCCAACAACCACAAGCGTGCGTAGCGAACGCTTAGGGCTGTCCAAACCCCCGATCAACCGCCACAAGTGTGCGCAGCGAACGCTTATGGCTGTCGGCCGCGCTCAAACGACTGTCAGGCCTCGACGTCTTCGTCGATGAGGTCCTGGCCATCGGCGGTCTCGGGGTCGTCTTCGTTGATCGCTTCTACGGCTTCGGTCAGCTCGCCCGCGCCCGCCGGCCGCGGATCGAGGTGTACGCCGGCCACCATGCACCGCAGCGACCCGCCGGCGAGCTCGATCGTCGGGATCTCCACCGACACGATCTCGCAGGACTCCTCAATCGTCGCGATCTGATCCGGCCGCAGGCTCTGGTGTGCCCGGCGCGACATCGCCAGCACCCGCCGGCGCCGCCCGTCGGGACCAATGCCAGACAGCTCCACCGCGTTGCCCGCAAACTCGCGCACCTGCGCCTCGGAGATCGCCACCACCTGCCGGCCGTTGACCGAGAGCCGCTCCAAGACCTGCTCGCGGCGCCCCTCGTCGGGGATCATGTCGAGGGCAAAAAGAGCGACGTGCGTGCCCACGCAGGCGATCACGTTGGTGTGATAAACCGGTACGCCGTCGGAGTCGACCGCGTCGAAGGCCATCGGCTCATAGCCGAAGTCGGTGCAGAAGCGCTCCAACACATGGGTATCGGCGCGGTGACTGCGCGCGACATAGGCCACCCGGGAGACGTGATCGAGGACCATCGCCCCGGTGCCTTCCAAGAAGATCCCGTCGGGCTCCAGCCCGGAGTAGTCGACGATCGACTGCACCCGGTAGTCCGACTTCAACATCTCCAACACGTCGGCGCGACGCTCATGGCGCCGGTTGGAGGCATACATCGGATAGACCGCGACCATCCCGCCCGCGTGGGTGGAGAGCCAGTTGTTGGGGAAGACGCTGTCCGGCCGGGAGTGGTCCTCATCGGGGAAGACGTGGACCCGCACCCCGACCCCACGCAGCGCCGACGCAACCGCATCGATCTCCGCGAGCGCCTTGGCCATCGTCTCCTCGACCCCTTGGCCGGCCGGCGCGTCAGCCTGGAAGGCGTTGTCGGCCGCCGTCATCGGGTTGGGGGTGAACCGCTCCGCGCGGATCATGATCACGGCCGTTGCCGCCTGGGCACTCACGAGGAGTCAATCTAACTGCCCGGCAGCTACGACGTAACTGCCGGGTCAGCGAGATTGACTCCCTAGTTGGTCACCACCGCGTCGAGGTCGATCCGGGCTCGACCGGCCGTTGCGAGGTTGGACACCGTGATCGTGTGGGTGCCGGGCAACAGACGGGTCTGCCAGACGATCACCATGTGCTGAGTGGTCGCCGAGTAGGTGTCCACCGTCGTGAGCGCACCGCCGTCGACCCTGACGGTGAAGCGACCGCGGTTGGCGGCCTTCTCCATCACGAGCCCGACCCAGCTCTCGCCCGGTGCCGCGGGCACGGTGACGGTGATCGTGGCGCGCGCACCAGCCTGGGTGGTCCGCGTCGTCGTGCCCGCCGCGAAGCAGGTGCAGCTCGAGGACGACCAGGTGCCGGAGTAGGCGACCGTTGCAGCCGGCCCCTTCCCGGCTCCGCTGGAGAAGCCGTCGTTTTGGGTGATCGTCGGCTCGGCGCCATACACCGCGAAGCCACGAGCATTGCCCCAGCTGTCTTCGGCCAAGACCGACCAGTTCGACACGTTGAAGCTGCCGCCGCCGTATTCGTCGGAGTAGTCGTTGGTGACGCCCGTCCACGTCGTGGCGCGGTCAACCTGCAAGACGCCCGGCTCGTCGCCGTCGTAGTGGGCCCGCACGGTGCTGTACCAGCCGTCCTCGTCGCTGCCGGTCCACGAGAAGGTCACCGGCACGTCGTAGAAGTACTCCGGTGCGCCGACCTCGCCGAGATCGTCTTGGGCGAGCTGACCGCCGACGACATAGCGCGCGGCCACCGGGATCGAGACGACCGGTGCGGTGCGGTCCCACGGCCCGGCGTTGGCCGGAGCGGCCCCGAAGGCGCCGGCGGCGAGGGCGACGATGCCCACACCGGCGAGTCTGGTGAATCTGGACAGGTTGGACATGGCGCCTCCTACGGCTGCGAACTACCTCTGGCTCCGGGAGCTGGTTTGCCCCCCGCTCACCACCCAAGAGGGAGCTGCCGCCCGTGAGATACGCCCAGCCAGATATGCCCAGGGAGATGCC
>JBAQXA010000653.1:0-9091 GCA_049299195.1 Nocardioides sp. | reverse complement strand
GGGCGGGCCTAGGCGGGCGCCACGCGCGCGGCATACGGCAGCGCGACCAGCCACAAGCGCGCGTAGCGAACGATTACGGCTGCCAAAACCGCCCACCGACGGCCATGAGCGTGCGCAGCGAACGCTCGTGGCTGTCCGCACCCCGCTCGCACCTCCGCCGACCGCCACCTCACCCGGCCACCGGCCAGGGCGAGCACCCAGCCGTCTACCGCGGCGTTCGTGCCACATTTCACCCAGCCCAACCCCGCGGAAGTGCCCCCAACCCCGCGGCAGACGCACCAACCCCGCGGAAGTGCCTCCAACACCGCGGCAGAAGCGAGTGGCTGCACGCCCACCGTCTACCGCGGCGTTGGTGCCACATTTCACCCAGCCCAACCCCGCGGAAGTACCCCCAGCACCGCGGCAGACGCACCAACGCAGCGGAAGTGACTCCAGCCCCGCGGCAGACGCACCAAGGGCGCGGCAGACCGCGGCAGACGGCAGACGGGCGGCGTCAGTCGGAGCGCTTGCGCTTGGGGCCGCGGCCGGCGGAGCGGGGGTCGCTCTTGCGGCCGGCATAACCACCGGTATGCGGGGGTCGACCCTGGCCGCCGCGCGCGGAGGGGCGCGGACCCTTGTCCTCGCGGAGCTCGGTCAGCTTGCCGGAGATGCGGATCTCGCGCAGCAGCGCGACCTTCTCGGCGGAGAGGTTGGCGGGGAGCTCCACCAGGGAGAAGTCGCCCATGATCGAGATGGCGCCGAAGTCGCGGCGGTTGAGGCCGCCCTCGTTGGCCAGCGCGCCCACGATCTGGCGCGGCTCGACCTTGTGGCGCCGACCGACCGAGATCCGGTAGGTCGTCCACGGGCCACCCCGCCGCTCGGGGCGACCCTCGCCATCGCGGCGGCGGTCGCTGCCCCGGTCACCCCGGTCACCGCGATCGCTACGGCTGTCGGAGTCCCGCGCGGGCCGCTCCCGGATCGGCGCCGGCTCCGGCTCGGGGTCGAGCAGCAGCGGCGTATCCCCCTGGAGTACGACGGCAAGGGCGGCCGCGACATCGGCTTCGGGCACGTCGTGCTCGCGCACGTAGTGACCGACCACGTCACGGAAGAACTCCACCTTGTCGCCGGAGTTGAGCGCCTCGGTGATCGCGTCGTCGAAGCGCGCGAGCCGGGTGGAGTTGACCTCATCGACGGTGGGCAGCCGGACCTGAGTCAACTGTTGCTTGGTGGTCCGCTCGATGGCGCGCAGGAGGTGCCGCTCGCGCGGGGTGACAAACGAAATAGCCTCGCCGGGGCGACCGGCGCGGCCGGTGCGGCCGATCCGGTGCACGTAGGACTCCGGGTCGGTGGGGATGTCGAAGTTGACGACGTGGCTGATCCGCGGCACATCGATCCCGCGGGCCGCGACATCGGTCGCGACCAAGATGTCGAGTTTGCCGTCGCGCAGTTGCGCCACCGTGCGCTCACGCACCTGCTGGGCAATGTCGCCGTTGATCGCCATCGCGGAGAAGCCCCGCGCACGCAGCCGCTCAGCCAGCGTCTCGGTCTCGTTCTTGGTGCGAACGAAGACGATCATGGCGTCGAAGTTCTCGACCTCCAAGATCCGCGTCAGGCCGTCGAGCTTCTGGGGATAGGCCAGCATCAGGTAGCGCTGAGCGATGTTGGCCGCCGTGACCGTCTTGTTCTTGACGGTGATCTCGACCGGGTCGTTGAGGTATTTGCTCGACAGCGCCCGGATCTGCTTGGGCATGGTCGCGGAGAAGAGCGCGACCTGCTTGTCGTCGGGCGTGCTCGCCAGGATCGTCTCGACGTCTTCGGCGAAGCCCATGTTGAGCATCTCGTCGGCCTCATCGAGCACGAGGAACCGGAGTTGCGACAGGTCGAGAGTGCCCTTGTCGAGGTGGTCCATGATCCGGCCCGGGGTGCCGACGATGACGTCGACGCCGCGCCGCAGCGCACTCAGTTGTACGCCGTAGCCCTGGCCGCCGTAGACCGGCAAGACGTGGACGCCGCGCACGTGAGCGGCATACCGCTCGAAGGCCTCGCAGACCTGGAGCGCGAGCTCCCGGGTCGGGGCCAGCACGAGCGCCTGCGGCACCTTCTGACCGGGCTCGAGCCGGGAGAGGATCGGCAGCGCAAACGCCGCCGTCTTGCCGGTGCCCGGCTGCGCGAGGCCGACCACGTCACGCCCCTCGAGCATGGTGGGGATCGTCGCCGCCTGGATCCGCGAGGGGGTTTCGTAGCCGACGTCGGTCAGCGCCTGCAGGACGCGGGGGTCGAGCCCGAGGTCGACGAAGTTCACCTCGGCGGCGATACCGGGGTCTTCGGACTGTTCAGGCTCACGTGACACAGGGTCCAGGGTATGGCGCGGAGACCGGTTGTGGATAATGCCCGCCCGCACCAGACGCCCGTACCTAGCTCATGCGGCGCTCGCCGGCCCGGACCGGCACGGTGATCCGGTTGCCCGGCACCGGTGCGGGGCAGGTCGCAAAGCGAGTGAAGGCGAACCACATGTTGAGGGTGTGGTTGAAGTCGAGCTGCACCCGGCCCTCGGGATCGGGGTCGTCAAACTTCAGCTGCCGCCACGCCTCGGTTTCCACGCCGTTGGTCGGGTCGAAGAACTCCACGCCGTAGCCCGCCTTGATGGTGGTGACCAGCAGCCGCTGGGGCTCGCCGGCGAGCGTGAACTCGACCTCGCCAAGCGCGCGCAGGCTCTGCCGGAGGTCGGGGCGAATCGTGTCGACGACGACGCGCGGGCCATCCGGCGGCTCCGGTGCGTATGCCGTGAACCGGCCTTCGACCACCCAGTCGGGGTCGTAGTCCCAGGCCGGGACCTGCTGGAGGGCGCTCCGGTCGGGGGAGTCGGCGGCGCGTAACCGGACGGCATACCGGTGGCCGCGGTTGAGCAACTCGATGTCGACCACGCCATCGGGGCTGTGCCAGCGAATCCAGGGCGTGCGTTCGGTGGGGCCGACCGAACGGGTGGACTCGCCGTCCAGCGGCGCGGCCGCAAAGCCGTCGACCGCCGGAGCGGCCGCCTCGGCGATGTGGAACCCCGCATCGGGCGTGGCGCGCACGTGCGCCTCGGCGCCGTCGGTCCACCATGTCCCAGGAAGGCCGTCGAGTTGCCCGCCGCCGGGCTCCGCGTCACCGTCGGGCAGCCAGTGGAAGCCGCGCAGGCAGAGCCAGCCGAAGGGCTCGCGCAACTCCGCCACTCGCTCGGACCGGAACTCACGCCACGCCGTCACCCGCTGATCGTTCACCGCCCTATCGTGCCCGTCGGGTGCGCGTCCGGCCACCATTGGCCCGCCAGGCCGCCCTCACGCCTCCGGCTGCGAGGAGTTCCAGCCGGCCCGATGGAGCCTGGCGACACCATCGAGGATCAGATCGAGGGCGAAGGCGAACTCGAACTCCTCATCACACCCCGTCGCCTCCGGCCGCCGGCCGCGCGCGTCGGCGGCGACCGCGAGGATGCCCGGATAGTCGGCGGGGTCGGGTGAAGGGCTCCGGCTGGGTCGCACCACCGGTCGCGCTGGGCCGGCACCGGCCGATGGATCGTTGAAGAGCTCGGGGCTGAACCCCCAGATCCGATTGCCCAGCGCGTGCATGGCGTGATGGGCCAGATCGGCCGACAGCCCGCCGCTCAGGAGCACCGAGGTGAGCGTCTCCATGTGGGCCAAGACCGCGGCCGTGCGGCGGGTGCGAGTTTCGATGACCCGGCGCAGCCACGGGTGCGACAACACCGCCGATCGCGCCGCCAGCACGTGCTCCTTGAAGGCATGGGGCCAGTCGTCGCCGTCAGCCGCCGCGGCCGGCAGCGTGGCGAGGACGAGGTCGACCAGGCCGTCGAGCAGGTCCTCCTTGTCGGCGACATGCCGATAGAGCGCCATCGGCACGACGTGCAGTTCCTCGGCCAGGCGGCGCATGCTCACCGCCTCGATGCCCTCGGCGTCGGCCAAGCGCACGGCCGTGGCCAGCACCAGTGACCTGCTGACCGGTGCCCGTTCCGCCATCGCGAGCTCCTTCGACTTGACGAGGTATACAGCGTACACCTACTCTCGGGATCTCAGCACGTGTACGGCGTACACATCGGACAAAGGAAGCCCATGAGAGACACCTCCAATCCGCGATCCACGTCTCGGATCGCCGGCCTACTCTTCTTCGTCACCCACGTGACCTCGGTCGCGGCGGTCGTCTTTTACGGGGGCGGCGCCTTCGACGCCACGCTGCCGTTGGCAGGCCGCTCGTCGGTGCTCACCGGCGCCCTTCTCGAGATCGTGCTCGCCGCGGCAGTCGTCGGCACCTCGGTGGCGCTGTACCCCCTCGTACGCCGCGCGGGCGAGGCGCTGGCGGCCGGCTACATCGGCCTGCGCACTCTGGAGGCCTCAGTAATCCTGGCCGGAGTGGTGGCCCTGCTTCCGGTGGTCGCGGTCCCCGGCAGCCAAGCCGGCGCCGGCTTGAGCCCGGAGGTGATCGCGGGGCTGCGCCTCGTGCACGACTGGACGTTTGTGGTCGGGCCTGGGCTGATCTGCCCGATCAACACCCTCGTCATCGCATGGCTGCTGTTCAACTCGGGTCAGGTGCCCCGCTGGATCCCCACTCTGGGCCTCGGCGGCGCCACGTTGATCGGGCTGGTCAATGTGGGTGTGCTCTTCGGCCTCACCGCCACTCAGCCGATCGCGGCAGTGCCGATCTTCGCCTGGGAGATCGCCCTGGCCAGCTATCTCGTCTTCCGCGGCATCAAACCGGCCACCCAGGAGGCTCCCGCAGAAGCTCGCCTCCCCGAAGCCTTCCGAACGGTCGGCGCGGTTGGCTAGATTGATCCGCTATGCGAATCAGCGCTCGGGTTAACACTCGAATCTCGGCCGTCGTCCGCCCCTTGATCGCCCTGGCGGGCCTGGCCCTCGCGGCAACGCTGAGCGCCTCCCCGGCGACCTCTGCGCCCGATACGGCCAGCGACTCGGTGTCGATCCTGCGCGTCACGAGCGCCGACCCGGTGGCTACGGCGGCGCGGCTGGAGGCCCTGGGCTTCGATCTGGTGGAGGCCCGCTCGGGCAACACCTTGCTCGTCGTCGGTGAGGCATCGGTGGCGGCGCGGCTGCGGGGGCTCGGCTACGCCGTCAAGGCGGAGAAGTTGCCCAAGGTCTCGCTGCGAGCAGGGGCCGATGCCCGCTTCTACGGCGGCTACTACACCGCCGATGAGTATGTCGCCCACCTCGGCGACGTCGCGGCGGCGCGGCCCGATCTGGCGGTCACCTACGACGTCGGCGACTCCTGGCGCAAGACCCAGGGGCGCCCCGACGGCAACGACTTGGTCGCGATCTGCATCACCAAGCGCCAGCCTGGCGACTGCCAGCTGACTGCCACGTCGGCCAAGCCACGCTTCTTCCTGCTCGGCACGGTGCACGCTCGGGAGTTGACCGCCACCGAGTTGGCGACCCGCTTCGTCGACCTGCTCACGACCTCTTATGGCACCGACGCCGACATCACCTCGATCGTCGACAACACCGAGGTCTGGGTCTTGCCGCTCGCCAACCCCGACGGCCGCGAAATCGCGGAGTCCGGAGGCGCTTCGCCCTACCTGCAGCGCAAGAACGCCAACAACACCTTGGGCACCTGCGCGGTGCCGCCGACTTCGTCGAACCAGCACGGCGTCGACATCAACCGCAACTTCAACTGGCAGTGGGGCGGCGTGGGCACGTCCACCGATCCGTGCGCGCAAACCTTCCGCGGCCAGAGTGCGGCGAGCGAGCCCGAGACCGCCGCCATCGTGTCGCTGATGCGCACGCTCTTCCCCGACCAGCGCGGCCCGGCCGCCACCGATGCGGCCCCGTTGACCACCCCCGGCTACATGATGACGCTGCACTCCTACGCCAACCAGGTGCTGATCCCGTGGGGCGACACCAACACGGCCAGCCCCAACGACGCGGGGCTGCGCTCGGCGGCGTTCCGGGTCAACTTCTACAACGGTTATCAGGCCGGCCAGCCGGGGCAGATCCTCTACAACGTCACTGGATCGACCGATGACTGGCTCTACGGCGAGCGCGGCATCGCGTCCTCGACGATGGAGGTTGGTCCACAGTCCGGCAGCTGCAGCACCTTCGTGCCGGCCTACTCCTGCCAGGACACCTTCTTCAACCTCAACCGCAACGCGCTGCTCTACCTCGCCAAGGCGGCGCGGGCGCCCTACCAGTTGACCCTCGGGCCGACTACGACCTCGGCCACCGTCTCGTCGGCCTCGGTCTCGGCTGGCGCGTCGGTGACGTTGCAGGCCACGACCAACGACGCGGCCTACGGCAAGAGCGGCGTCGGCAAGCCCGCCAGCCAGCGGATCGCCGCGGGCCGCTACTTCGTCGACGTCGCCCCCTGGGCCGGCGGCACGGGCATCGCCATGGCCGCCACGGATCGCCGGTTTAGCTCCACCTCCGAGGGCCTGACCGCGACGGTCTCGACCTCGGGTTGGGCGCCGGGTCGGCACACGATCTGGGTGCAGGGCCAGGACTTGTCCGGCAACTGGGGGCCAGCCACGGCGGTCTTCCTGACCGTCAGCTGACTCGGCCCGACGCCCCCGGTCAGTCCTCGATCGTCACCCCGCGCCAGAAGGCCACGCGGTCGGTGATCTGGCTGGCCGCGGGCTTGGGGTCGGCGTAGTACCAGACCGCGTCGGCGTTCTGCTCGCCGTCGACCTCCAGGGAGAAGTACGACGCGACGCCCTTCCAGGCACACGTCGTCTGCGTCGCCGAGTCCCGCAGCAACGCGCTGTCCACCGCGTCGCGGGGGAAGTAGGGGTTTCCTTCGACCATCACGATGTCGTCGCTCTCGGCGATGACTCGACCGTTCCAGACCGCACGCATGGGCTCTCCTTGAGATCAACGGGAGCACCCACGATAGGCCCGACCGCCGACGGGATTCCTGGCCGCCACGCTCTGGCATCAAGCGCGCAGCGGGGGCGTTGGCCTCGCCCCTCAGTTAGGTGTCACCACAGATGTCGACATGCGCCCGCGCCACCAGGCTGACCACATGAGACCAAAGATGCACGGCCCCAGAGGCGCCGCTGCGAAAGTCGCCGGCGCCCTTGCTCTCGCAACCATTGCGGGTGGCCTCGGCTCCTTGCCAGCAGACGCGAAGCTTCGCTCGTGCATGATCGAGTGGCAGCCCTCGGCGGAACCTTGACGGCCTCTCCCAATCAAACGGCGGTGACCCTGCCTTGCGCGTAACGATCATCGATGACCACCTGCTCACTCGAGAGGGCATCGCGAGCACCGTGGCATCGGCCGAACGCATCCGCAAGGGACTGCCCGGCGTGGGCGTGCTCGTCTTGTCGCAATACATCGAGGCCGAGTTCGCCACCAGGCTGGTCACCGAACTGAGCGGCGGCGTGGGATACCTGCTGAAGGATCGCCAGCTCGACCCCGGCATGTTGATCGACGGCCTCAAACGGATTGCCGACGGGGTCCTGGACGACCTCACCGCTCGCGAACTCGAGGTGTTGAAAGCCATGGCTGAGGGACTGTCCAATACCGCTATCGGGCGCCGCCTGTTTATCTCCGAGCGCACCCTCGAGGTCCACACTCGGCGCGTCTTCGAGAAGCTCGGCATTCACCAAGACCCCGGACGCAACAAACGAGTGGCGGCCGCGATCACCTACCTGGCCGCCATCACTGGCTAGGCGGAGCACCCACCCTCTCCAGGTGCCGCTGTGCAGCGCGCGCTGCTGGGTGCGCCACCGCGGCTGCGGTCACGCCGATCCCCGCGATCAGCAACCAGCCCGGCGTACCCCACTCAAGCGCCAGGAAGGTGAAAAGCGCCGGGAAGATGATCGCATTGGCCTGATAGCCCAACCCCCAGATGCCCTGATAGTCGCCGAGCCGCCGGTGGTCGGAGAGTTCGCCCGTGAGGCCCCAATCGGCCGCCGACTGCCACAACTCCGCCCCGGTGATGGTGATGTGACCAATCCAGATCAACACGATCGAGACCCAGCCGACCGTCTCGTGGGTCACCGCCAAGAGCGCGCAGGACACGACGAACGCCCAGCCGGACCAGCGCACCGCCTGCAGCGAACCGGCCACCGACGAGGCGACGCGGGAGGCGCGCACCTGCAGCGCCACCGCGAGCACCGTGTTGGTGCCAAAGAGCCAGGCCAACAGCGAGTGGGGAGCGTCGGTGCGCTCGACCAGCCACAGCGGGACCACGACGTTGAGCAGGATCTGGTTGGACGCCAGCACGCCGTTGCAAAGGCCAAGCACGAGGAAGCCTCGGTTGCGCCAGGCGGCCGGCCCGATGTCCAACACATCATCGATCGACTCGGTGTGCGTATGCCGGTCGAGCGCGGGCAGCATGACGGCGATCATGATGGCGTTGAGCACGAGGAGACCGCCGGTCAGCATCGGGATGAGCCTGACTGCCTCCAGGCCGATGCCAAGGGCGACGCCGCTCGCGCCGGCACCCAGCGTGTAGCCCACGTTGCGCGCCGCCCGCATGTAGGCCTGCGCCCGCACCCGCGTCTCGCGCGGGAAGGCGGCGATGCGATAGACGTTGCGGGCGTTGCGCCCGGCGGTCTCAAAGATCGCCAACACCACGAGCATGGCCACGAACGCGGTCATCGTGTGGAGCAGCGGCCAGATGAAGTAGAGCCCTGCTTCGACCGCCGACGCCACGACCCACAGCAGCTTCGCGCCGGTCTTATCGGCGAGCCGCCCCAGCGGCACCTGCAGCAGGAGCGTCACCCCTGCGGAGATCGACATACCCAGGCCGACTTGAGCGCCGGAGAGGCCGACGATCTGGGTGAAGAAGACGGCCGTCCCGGTGAGGAACGCGCCGGTCGCGAAGGCAGACAGCACGCACTGAAGGGCCAGGTCGCGTTCGAGTGGGTTGGCCGGCAACATCGACCGCCACCATCTCAACAGCATCCGAACCTCCATTTATCTTGACGTCAAGATATCACGCCTCTTCGCTAGCCTGCCCAGATGCATCCCGCGCACCCGCTTGCCCGCTCACCTCGTCGACACACTCGGGCCGCCCGGGCCGGCAGTGCCGTCAGTGCCACGGCGGCGTTGCTGCTGGCGTCGGGCCTGTTCGCCGCTGCACTGCCTGCGGCCGCGCAGGCCGAGGC
>JBAQXA010000652.1:0-6183 GCA_049299195.1 Nocardioides sp. | reverse complement strand
GTCGTGAGATCGACGATCCCGGGCTGCGACGGGCGGCGCATACTGGCCGCGGACTGGCGAAATGCCTCTGCCGCTACTTCCGCCACGTCTGGCAGCGCGTCCGGCCAGATGATGCGGTAGGTGCAGTGGCGCGTCGGTTCCGGGAAAGACTTCGAGGACCGCGCCCGAGCCAGCGCATCGAGCGGGACCTCCTGCACCTCGGCGCGGTCATTGTCCACGACAAAAGCGATCCCCTCGGCCTCGTCGTGACCGATCACGACGATATCGTGGCGACTCATCCGCAACTGGACCCGCAGGTACGGCAACTCACCGATGTCGCCCCACACCAGACTGGGTCTGCCTGCTTCGATCTCGTCGAGAACCCATGACCATCCCTCGCGAGGATCGTCGGTCGTGAGAACGTGGACCTGTCCGCCGAGTCGGCGGGGTAGATCGACTTCGAAGTCGGCACCTCGTCCCACCAGGTACAGCGGTGGGACGAGGTCGCTCGACCGGAGGTAGGATAGCCCCACCGCGCCACCGAGCGCGAACACCAGACCTTCGTCGGGCGGTCCATCCCACCCCAGACCATGCCAGTGCAGAAGATCGCGCATCGCGCCAGAGCCGCAATGCCCCGCCATCCGATGCGGGTAGTCCTTGATCAGGGTTCTGCGGGGCATAGGAGTTCCTCTTCGGTGGATCGGCGCACGACGGGGTTCGAAGACTGGATCAGTTGCTCCGGATTCTGTCCAGGTAGGCCTGGCGTATCCTCATGTCGACGTCGTCGAGGAACACCGAGTCCGTGCCCAGGGCCGATCCGAGCCAGGTAGCCAACCGACCGGGGACGAACTTCATCGCGGCGACCATGCCGCCGGCGAGGCGGGTGACACGCACGAAAGAACGCGGATTCTCGATCAGATCGGCTGTCGCTCGAGCGATCTCCTCGGGCTCGGCGTTGCGCAGTCCCTTGGCCCCAGCCGTCCCAGCGACGAGCTCGGTGTTGGTGAACGTAGGCCGGACCGTGGACAGCTGGACCCCGGACTTGCGGTATTCCTGTCGTGCTGCCTCAGTGAACCCGATGACCGCGAACTTGGTGCCGCAATAGGTCGCCAGACCGGGTACGGCGAGCTCACCGGCCAGTGATGCGGTGTTGATGATGTGCCCGGCACGCCGCGGCAGCATCCGTTGGAGGGCGAGTTTGGTCCCGAAGATGACTCCCAGGACGTTGATCTCGACCTGCCGCCGGGTCACCGCGTCGGCTTCCTCGTGGGCGTGCCCGGTGGGCATGATGCCCGCGTTGTTGATCAGCACGTCGAGGGGGCCGAGGCCCCCCTCGACCAGGTCGAGAAATTCGCGGAACGAGTCGGGATCGGTGACATCGAGGCGGGTGACGACCTTCACCCCGAGCTCGACGGCGGCCTCTTTGGCACGTGCCTCGTCGACGTCGCCGATGGCGACGCGGTGGCCTCGTCGGATCAGCTCCTTCGCGGTCTGGTAGCCGATGCCGCGGGCTCCGCCGGTGATCGCCACAGTCTTGGCGGCAGTGTGGGGGATGTGCGTCGTCACTTGCTGTTCTCCTTGTTCAGGCCGAGGCGTTGCCACAGGCCGCGGCCGGCTGCCGCGCGCAATACTCTTTCGGCGATGGCCGCACGCCGGGAGGTGTACGGGTACCACGTGAGTTCTCGTGCCGGGACAGGAATCCGCGGCTCGGTCACCGCCTGGACCCGGCAGTACTTGTGCAGCCCGTAGGCACCGCCGAGCCGCGCACCGATACCCGATGCCTTCCATCCACTGTGCGGCAGTGTGGTGGCGAAGAGGTTGCTGAAGACGTCGTTGATGTTGACCGCACCCGCGTCCAGGCGTTTCGCAATGCGCTGTGCCCGAGCGTGGTCGCGGGTCCACACCGTCGCAGACAGGCCGTACGCCGAGTCGTTGGCCAGACGGATGGCCTCGTCTTCATCCGCGACCAGCATCACCGGGATCGTGGGGCCGAAGGTCTCCTCGGTCATGCAAGCCATCGTGTGGTCGACACCGACCAGGACGGTCGGAGCGTAGTAGTTCCCGACCGCACTCCGGGTTCCGCCGGCCAGGACCCGCGCACCCGCCGCCACCGCCTGGCTGACGTGGCGATCGGCGATCTCGACCTGCCTCGCAGTGACCATCGCACCCACGTCGTCACCTGTCGCCGCACCCTGGGCCAGGGAGCGCACCCTCTGCGTCAGCCGGGCCACGAACTCGTCGTAGATCTCAGCTACCACGTATACCCGCTCGACGGAGATGCAGACCTGCCCTGCGTTGAACAGACCGCCCCACGCGATCCCCTCCACCGCACGAGCAAGGTCGGCGTCCTCCAGCACTATCGCCGGATCCTTACCGCCCAGCTCCAGGCTCACCGGCTTCAGGTGCTCGGCGCAGCGGATCGCGACCGCACGCCCGGTGGCTGTCGAGCCGGTGAACTGCACGAAGTCAGCGGCGTCCACCACCGACGCACCCGCTTCGCCGGCACCCACAACATGGGCCAAGACCGGAGGGGCGCCGATCTCGTGCCAGCCCTCGACGACCCGCGCACACGTCAGTGGCGTCTCCTCCGAGGACTTCGCCAGGACCGCGCATCCGGCAGCCAACGCGGGCGCTGCATCCATGAGGAAGAGGGTGATCGGGAAGTTCCAGGGCGTGATGAGCCCGACAACCGGATATGGGTGGTAGGTCTTGGACAGCCGCTTCGGCAGACTCAACAGACTCGAGGACCTGACCTGCTCGCCAGCGAGAAACCTCTCGGCGTTGTCAGCGTAGTAGGTGATGAATTCGCACGACGCGGTCGTCTCCACGAGGGCATCTGGGCGCACCTTGCCCGTTTCGGCTTGCAGCAGATCGGTGAGCTCGTCGGTGTGAGCCAGGATCCAGTCCCGCCAGCGATGCAACCATCTGGCGCGTTGCCGCGGGCCAGCCTCGACCCACCCGACCTGGGCGCAGCGGAGGTCAGCCGCGACACCGTTCACGGTCTCGCGATCATCCACAGGGACGGTTGCGATCAGCCGGCCATCGGCTGGGTTGCACACGTCCAAGGCGTCCGCTGCGGTCGCCGTGCTCATCGGTCCTCCAGGGGTGAGTGGAACCCACCGGAGATCCCGTCGGGCTGGGTGCGGCTGGTGGGTGTGTCGGTGAAAGCGTCAGCGATCACGTCAGCGCGCTTGAACATCAACGGTCCATAGGTATGCCGAAGCTCGGTCAGGATCGCGTTCAAAGGCAGATCGTCGAAGATGCCGCGCTCGCGGACGTACTCCATATGCTGGGCTCCGTCGGCGGTGAAGGCGTGCAGGAGTGCGTCGCGATCACCGTCGAAATCCACCGGCGGCACACCGAAACGCGCACACAACTCGGTGTTGAACGCAGGCGTCGCCTTCAACCACCGGCCGTCGATGTAGAGACGGCTGTAGCCGTGATAGACGAACAGGTCTGTGCCGCCCATGAGCGCTCGCAGCGCTTCGGTCTGCAGGTGATTGCGGACGTCAGCGAAACCCAGCAGCGCCGGAATCCCTGCCGCTCGGCACACCGCGGTCAAGAGCACCGCCTTCGGGACGCAATAGGCGCGCCCGGACTCGAGGACGAAGCTGGCTCGATAGTGGGCGGGATTGTCCGACACCGTGTAGGGGTCGTACCAGATCTGGTCACGGACGGCGGTGAAGAGGCGATTGGCCTTGTCCCGGTCGGTGCTCGCATCCCCAACCGCGGCGGCGGTGAATGCCCGGACGGACTCGTGCTCGATGTCGAGGAAGTCGGTCGCCCCCAAGAACGCCACCGGTGCCGGATTCATCTGCGCTCCAGGGTGATCGGCAACCCGTCGACAGGAATGGGGAGCGAGGTGTTGTCCCATCTCACTTCATACTGGTCGGGGACCGACCAGGTGTAAGTGCGCAGCATGTGGTGCAGGATCGCCTTGACCTCGAGGGTGCCGAAGTG
Organism: Nocardioides sp.; assembly: GCA_049299195.1. Taxonomy (GTDB): domain Bacteria; phylum Actinomycetota; class Actinomycetes; order Propionibacteriales; family Nocardioidaceae; genus Nocardioides. The sequence continues at coordinate 2,244 of JBAQXA010000652.1, read as the reverse complement.
CAGACCAATGCACTTGTGCACTCCTCCGCCGAAGGGGATCCACCCGAAACGGTGATTCTGGTCCTCATGGCGCGGCTCGCTGAAACGGTCGGGGTCGAAGGTGTCGGGCTCGGTCCAGCACGACTCGTCGAAGTGGTTCACCGCAGGAGCCACGGCCACCAGGGTGTCCGCCGGGATGTGGCGTCCGGCAATCTCCACGTTCTCGATCGTCTTGCGCATCACGATCGGCACGGGCGCCACGAGGCGCAGCGTCTCCTTGATCACCAGGTCGAGAGTCGCCATCGAGTCCAGGTCGTCGATGTCGGGGCGGCGTTCACCGAGTCGGTCGGACTCGGCCCGAGCCCGTTCCTGCCAGGCTGGGTGCTTGGCGAGGAAGTAGGCGGCAGCGGTGGTGGTGATGGTCGAGGTATCGTGGGCCGCCATCATCAAGAAGATCATGTGGTTGACGACGTCCTCATCAGTGAACGCCTCACCGTCGGCCGTGCGCGCATGGCACAGCCCCGCAAAGAGGTCGTCTCCCTGGGCACTTCGAGCCGTCGGCAGATGCCGGGTGAAGTAGTCCTCCAGGAGCGTGCGCCCATGGACTCCGGCGCGCCACCGAGTCCCCGGCAGCGGGAAACGGATGATCGAGCTGGCTGCGCGCACGGTGGCCACGAAGGCGTCGTTGATGGCGTCAGTGTCCTCGCTCCCTCCCCGACCTGCCATGAAGACCTCCGTTGCGACGTCGAGAGTCAGGGCCTTCAACAGTGGGTAGATGCGCGTGGACCGGCCCGCTGTCCACCTGCGGATGCTGGTCTCCAGCGTCGGGCCGAGCTGGTCGACGTAGCCGGCGAGCCGGTCGCGGGTGAACGCCTCCTGCATGATCCGCCGATGCATCCTGTGCTCGTCGAAGCTCATCAGCATCAGGCCCCGGTGAAAGAAAGCATCGATGAGATAGGTCCACCCGTCCTGGGAGAACGACTTCGCCTTGGTCGTCAGCGCCTCCTGTGTGGCATCCGCGCCCGCCACCATCACGATTCTCGTGCCGAAGGCGCCCATCCACCAGACCGGTCCGAAGCGTTGGTACCTGGCCCGGGTGAAGTTGGAGCCGAACCTGATGTAGTCCAGGGTGTGACCGAGCAGAGGCATGCCCGCGGTCCCTCGGACGGGCTCGAGCCCCGACCCCGCCGGGGGCGGGGCGAGCTCACGAACAGGCCACTGGTCGCTGACCCCTAGCAGGGTCGCGTCGGCCCGACTCGGCAATGGTGCCAGGAATACCGACGAGAGCCGCTCACGACCCTTCGCCAGCGGGAGCTGGATGATGTTCGTCACTGACGTTCCTTTCCGAAATGTGGGCCCGTACTCGCTGTTGTCGTACCATCGCCGCCAAGGGACCGATCACCTCAGACAGAGCCTGCGAGCACCAGTTCGGTCCGGCCAATGGGGAGTCGCTGCGTGATGACCCGCTTGCTGAACATGAAGTGACGGGGCCGGTTGATGCAGGCGGCGGCGATGAGCTCGCCCGCACGCAGGTAGAAGCAGGTGAAGTCGCGGTCCCGGGTCGGGTCGCCGCTGAGGACGACTTCGTCGTACCCGGTGTTGAGACCGGCGATCTGGAGCTTGAGATCGTATTGATCCGACCAGAACCATGGAAGCGCCGCGATCATCTTGGACTTGCCGCAGACGGTCGCGGCCGCCACCTTGGCCTGCTCACCCGCACTCGGCACGGACTCCAGGCGTATGCGACGGCCGTAACGGGCCATGTCGTGGCTGGCGCAGTCCCCGGCGGCCACGATGGCGGGGTCGCTGGTCCGGGCCTGGTCGTCGATCACGACGCCGTTGTCGACGACCAAGCCCGCGGCCGCGGCGAGCTCGGTGTTGGGCTCAACGCCGATGCCGACAATGACGAGGTCGGCAGGAATCGATTCGCCACCGGCCAGGATTACTTCGCGGATCCTGCCGTCGCCAGACAATGCCTTGACCAGCGCGCCCGTCCGGATGTTGACGCCCTCCTCGCGGTGGATCCGGTCGAAGAACGCCGATACCTCGGGCGCGGTGACCCGTTCGAGGACGCGCTCGGTCGCCTCAATCACGGTGACCTCCAGACCCAGTGCACGCAACGAGGCGGCCGTCTCCAGTCCGATGTAGCCGCCGCCGACGATCACAGCCCGACTCCCGGGGCTGGTGGCCTCGCGGATCATCTCGACGTCCGCGGCGGTGCGTAGGTAGAAGACTCCGGCCAGGTCGGCTCCCGGGGTAGGGAGC
>JBAQXA010000651.1:0-4959 GCA_049299195.1 Nocardioides sp. | reverse complement strand
GCCCAGGCAGGTCGGCGGCGATCAGGCCTCGGGTGTGCGGAGCGGTCACGCGGCCAAGGCTAAGGGCGCCGGCGCCCGGGCATCGATAAAGAGAGGTCGCACCATCCAGATTGGTCTACCCCCAGCTCCCGCCCAAGGCTTGATCAAGCGCAAGGCGCCACTCAGATTGGTCTAGGCATACTTGCCACAGCCGTGGTCAACGCCTTTGACTTGACCCATGAGCATCGCTCCCATCCCTTCGGTGCAACACCAGTTGCGCGCTCAGCTTTACGCCCTCGTCGACGAGATCGGTGTCGGCGGGCGACTGCCACCGGAGAGGGAGCTGGCCGAGCAGTGGGGCGTCGCGCGGATGACGTTGCGCCGGGCCATGGAAGCGCTCTCGGCAGACGGCGTGGTCAACCGACGCCAAGGCTCGGGCACCTACGTCACGCCCCGCCCCCAGTTGCGGACGCTCGGCCTCACGTCGTTCCACGCCGACATGGCTGCTCGGGGCCTGGTCCCGGGCACGAAAGTGCTGAGTTTTCGCATGATGCCCGCGACGCCCGCACTCGCCGGAAAACTCCGCATCCCCGCGAGCGCCCCCATCTTCCAGTTCAGCCGGGTGCGCTCGGGTTCGGGCCTGCCCATCGGCTTGGAGACCGCGTGGATCCCGGAGCAGTTGACGCCCGGTCTGACCGAGGCTGACCTGGGCGGATCGCTGTATGCCCTGCTGGCCGAGCGCTACGACGTACATCTCGGGCAGGCCAAGGTGACCATCGACCCCGTGCTGCCCGACGAGCAAACGCGGGAGTTGCTGGAGATCCCGGCCGATCAGGCGTGCCTCCGGTTCAGCATGGTCGACTACGACGAGGACGGCGAAGCGGTCATGGTTGCTACCGGCGTGTATCGCGGCGACCAGTACCACCTGAGCGTCGACATCGGTGGCGGCTCCCGGTCGATGGGCAACACCCGCGCAGCAAGTGAGGCGAGCTGAGTTCGTGCGTGTCCTAGCAATCGACTGCGGGGCGTCGGCCACTCGGCTGGTGTCCCCGGCTGATGGTCACGCCCTCAGCGCCCCACCCCTGTCTTGGGAGCGCGGCGGGGTGGCGGGGTTGGTCGCCACCGTCACCGACGCCTGGATCGAACTCGGTCGCCCCCGCGCCGACGCGGTCGGCATCGGTATCGCCGCGGCACCTCCCTTGGCCGAGCGCGACGCACTCGCCGCTGGGCTGGGGGCGTCACTAGAAGCCGAGCGCGTCTTCTTGGCCAGCGACGGGGTCACCGCGCACCTGGGTGCGCTGGGTGGAGCCGCTGGGGTGGCACTGGTCGTCGGCACCGGCGTCGCCTGCGTCGCCTGGAACCCCGCGGGCCGGGATCGACCGCGCGCCTTCGACGGTCACGGGCCGCTGCTGGGTGACGCTGGGTCCGGGGTCTGGCTCGGGCGTACGGCGGTGCGCCTGGTCCTCGATGCCTTCCAAGACGGCACCGTCAGCGGAGCCCTCGCCGAGGGTGTCGAGGCCCGACTGGGGCCGTTCGCCGAGATCGCCGCCCGGCTCCACCGCGATCCGCGTCCGATGGCCGCCCTCGCGGCGCTGGCGCCACTCGTCGTGGAGTCGGCCGCGCATGATCCGATAGCCGCCGAAGTCGTCCGCCTGGCCACAGAAGGGCTCGCCGTCACGGCCCATCGCGCGGCCGTGGCGGGCGGTTTACCGACCCCCGTGGTCGCCCTGGGTGGCGGGGTGCTCAGCGGGGACAACCTGCTGCGGGCGGCACTGACGGAGCGGCTGGAGACCGACTCCGCGATTGGTGCGGTCGTGCCGGCCGGGGGCAGCCCCCTCGAGGGTGCGCGACTGCTCACCCAGATGCCGGCGGCCAGTAGTGAGATCGTGTGCTGGACACGGGAGGAACAATGAGCAAGGCACCGAGCAACACAAGCGGAACCACAGAAGCGGGCGGCGTCACACCGAGCGCCGGACAGCGTTATTTGGCCGGCAGTCACCAGCTGTTGGAGCGATTGTTAGACGAAGTCTGGGACGACATCTCCGCGGCAGCCGAGTTGCTGACCCAGTGCCTGCTCGCGGGAGGCTCCCTCCACACCTTTGGCAGCGGCCATGGACACATGCTGGCTGAGGAGGCCTATTACCGAGCCGGCGGACTGGTAGCAGTACGACCGATCCTGTTCGACGGGCTGATGTTGCACGCCGGGGCGCGCCAGTCGACGGCCCTCGAACGACTGCCCGGCCTCGCCGCAGCGCTGCTCACCGAACATCCCATCGAGGCGGGCGACGTCCTGCTGGTGGCCTCCAACTCAGGGGGCAACGCCGTCACGATTCAGATGGCCGAGGCCGCAAGGTCCTGCGGGGCGAGTGTCGTCGCGATCACCAGCCTGGCCCACGCGGCCTCCCCGCTCGCCCGATCCGTTACCGGCCCTCGGCTGCATGAGCTCGCCGATGTCGCCATCGACAACGGGGGCGTCCCAGGGGATGCGATCGTCTCGATCGACGGTGTGGAGACCGCGGTCGGGCCAACCTCCACCGTGATCGGGGCAGCGATCGTCAACGCCCTCATCGCCGAGACCGTCGAGCGGATGGCGCGCGCCGGAATCGTGCCGGCGGTCTACCAGTCCGCCAACCTGGCCGGCGGTGATGCGGCCAACAAGCGATACCAGGAGGCAAGCGGGTGACGGCTGCCTTCCAGCGCCGCGGCGTCATCGAAGGCTTCTATGGTCGCCCGTGGACCGCCTCCCAGCGGTTGGAGTTCGTCGATTTCATCGGCGCCCGGGGGATGAATTGCTTCGCCTACGCCCCCAAGGACGACCCTCTCCTTCGACAGGCCTGGCAGCACCCGTTCGCCGCGGAGCAGGTGGCGCACATGGCCGAGCTACGCACCGCTTGTGACCGCTGGGGCATCCGCTTGCTGGTCTGCGTGTCACCGGGTTTAACCCTGCGGTATGCCGACCCGGCTGACGTCGCCGCGCTCACGGCCAAGCTCGAGGCGGCGGTGGCGGCGGGGGCCCACGACGTCGGACTGCTGCTCGACGACATTCCGGACCGACTCCAACACCCCGCGGACCGAAGCGCGTTTGACTCTCTTGCTCAAGCGCAGGCGCAGGTGGTGACCGAACTTCACGGTCGGCTCTCCGCCGTTCCCGACCGCGACGAGGTTGGCCTGGCGATCTGCCCCACGCTCTATTGCGGCTATGGCGATGAGGACTACCTCGCCGAGCTCGCCGCCGGACTGCCCGCCTCCGTGGACCTCTTCTGGACCGGGCGAGCGATCTGCTCGACGACCCTTGACCTGGCCGACGCCGACACCTTCGCGGCCACCACCGGTCGCCCGCCGTGGTACTGGGACAACTACCCGGTCAACGACTTGGCGATGATCTGGGAGGCCCACCTCGGTCCTTACCGCGGGCGCGATCCCCGCTTGGCGCACGCCTCCCGCGGGGTCATTGCCAACCCGATGGAGCTGTTTGAGTCCACCAAGATCCCGATCGCCACCATCGCCGACTTCCTCTCAGATCCGACCGGCTACGAGCCGGAGGAGAGCTGGCTTCGGGCCATCACTCACGTCGTCGCGGGGCCGGCACCCTCTCCCGAGGGCGAGGCAGACGCCGCCGCCTTTGCGACGTATGCCGACAACGTCCGCGTCTCTTGTTTGGAGCCCTCCGACTCGCCCCACCTCAGCCGGCTTCTGGAAGAGCTCGCGTTTGCTACGGCCGTGGGTGGCCCGCCGGAGATCACGACCGCCGCGGGGGCAATCACGGCCTATGCCGCCACGCTTTCGGCCGCCGTCGCACGGATCCAGTCGCCGCGGTTCAGCAATCCAGCCCTGGCCACCGAGCAGGCCCCCTGGCTCAACGTCGCTAGCATCGGCGCCGAGGCGCTCGCGGCGCTGGGTGGGATCGTCGGGTCCACCGCCGGGTTGGCTGATGCGGCAACCGCCGCGCAGCAAATCGCGACGGCGGTGGCCCCCCACCTGGCTCGCCTGCGCCAACAGCGCCATCGCGTCTTCGGGGACGTCTTGGACATGACGCTGGCCGACTACGTCGACCTGCGGCATACACCGATCACTGGCCCCATCACCGCTCCAACCGTCGCTCCCATCCCTGGCGACACCGCTCAGAAAGGAACACCATGAAGAATCACGCGATCCGCCCCACTCCGAGGCGATCTCGCTGGCGCTCGCTCACCGCCCTGTTCGTCCTTTCCGTGGCTGCCCTGTCCGCCTGCGGCGGTGACGAGGGCGGCGGTGGCGAGTCCGGTGACAAGGTGCTGCGCGTCGCCATGGGCTCACCCGGCGAGGCCCAGATGGCGGTGTGGGAGCAGGCAGCCACGCAGTACGAAGAGGCCCACCCCGGGTGGGACGTCGAGCTCAACTTCATGGACGACGACCAGTACCAGACGGTGGGGCTGCCCAACCTGCTCAAGGGTCGGCAAGCGCCGGACCTCTACTTCGAGTGGGTCGGAGATCGGCTCGCCAACCGGGTGGCTGATGGCGTCGCGGCAGACCTGTCCGGCTATGTCGACGGGCCGCTCGCCGGGATCTGGAACCCGGGCCTGTTCGACCAGGCCAGCGTCGACGGCAAGGTGTCGCTGATCCCGCACATGGCGGACGTCACCACCGTGCTTTGGTACAACAAGGCCCTCTATGAAGCGAACGGGCAGACAGCTCCCGCCACCATGGACGAGCTGCTGGCCAACTGCGCGGCGTTCGACAAGCAGGGCATCCCCACCATCGCGCTCGGCAACAAGGATCTCTGGCCGGCCGGCAACTTCTTTTCGATGATCGCCTCCCGAGTGGTCGGCCCCGAGGTCTACGACGCCACCCTCAAGGCGGAGGCGTCCTTCGACGACCCGGCGTGGGTCGCGGCATTCGCCGAAATCAAGAAGATTGCCGATGCAGGATGCGTCAACGACAGCGCCGCGGCGATCAACGACAACGAGGGCGCGCAACTCTTCTTCCAGGGCAAGGCGGCCA
>JBAQXA010000650.1:0-3514 GCA_049299195.1 Nocardioides sp. | reverse complement strand
CTCTGCGAGCGAACCAGGACCGCTACCTCGACGCCTTTTGCGTTCTGGGGCTTCAGAAAGGATCATAAAGTGCCCAACAATCCTGAATGGCGGATAGACCTGCCGGAGGAGGATCGCCGCGCCGACCTGAGATCACAGCTGGATCAATGGATTCGCCAACCCTCGCTCAGGGAACTTGCTGAGTCATTCGGGCAGTCGATCGACCTAACCCAGCCTACGGCGCTCCTCTTCCGCGACTTCGATGACATCTCCGCCGAACATTGGGATACACGAAAAGGTGCAGAGAGGAACTTGGCTGCCCAGCTAGAACTGAACCCCGAGCAAGTGAGTGCCTTGAATGCGGCCCTCAAGAGTCTTGGCCTGAAGGAACCCGTTCCACCCAGGCGCTCCTCGTATGACTACCTGGTGATCCTTGGAGGATTAATCCGAGCTTGCATCACCCGGCCCCGGTACGGAGCCGCACTTGTCGACGCGGGCGTCAATTTCGAGGTGGTACTCGCCCTCGGGGGCTTCAGGCCTCTCGGTGGAAACGAACTCGACCTGGCTGCGAGTCTTGGCGTCGCCGCTGATAATGAGTTTCATGCGATGATCACAGGGGTCAAGTCTGCATTCGACAGCGGTGAGCCAACTTTAATTGAAACCTCTGCCCAGTCAGAACCGACGAACGGCGACTACGCGATCGCGCGATTCGCCGACCCTAGGCTTCTAGTGGTAGCTGCCCCCTCTAGGGAGCCAGAAAAGAGAAGAGCCAATACGGCAGACACGTTCGCTTGGTGGGCCGAGCGTGAGGGGTGGCGCGGGAAGTCGGCGCTGATCGTTACCAACCCCATCTACGTTCCATATCAATCCGCTGCTGCCATACAAACCCTCGCTATGCCCTACGGCGTAGAAGTCGAAGTGGTGGGTGTTGACAAGGGCGCCTCGGACTTGGGATCCAACACACAGTCCTTCACGCAAGCAAACTATCTCCAAGAGGTCCGCTCAGCGATAGTCGGAAACCGGCAACTGTTCGAATCTCTCGATGTCGCGTAAACAGGGTCCGGCCGCCGTCGTGTTCGGTGCGGCCGGAGATATTGGCGCCGAACTAGTGCGTCTTTTCGCTGATACCGGCATGCCGGTTTGGACGATTGATCATGTGGAACCTGTTGCTGCGGGAGACCGATTCATCGAGATGGACTTTCTAGCCTTACGCGACAGCGACGTTGATCGACGGGCACAGGATTTACCGTACGAGATCTCGAACGTGGTTAGCACTATTGGTGGACCAGCAATTCGGGAGTTTGGGGAAGGATTCCATATTCCTCGATTATCCGTGTTGGATGAGGTCATGCGGCTAAATTTGATCAGCGCATTTCAGATTCTCCGCATGACTCTGCCGGTACTGCGTCGAACGCAGGGCGATCGCTCAGTGACCTTCACTTCGTCCATCAACGAGTTGGGTGGTTACGGAGCGCCCGCATACAGCGCGGCGAAGGCTGGGTTGCGTGGGCTAGTGGCCGAGTCGGGGCGAGCCCTTGCGCCTGAAGGTATAAGGGTCAACGGCGTTGCCTTAGGCAGCACGGCGACGTCAAATGCGCAGGCCATCAGGCGAGCGCGGGGTTTGCCGGGTTCGGTAGAGGACCTTGGTGGTCGAACGGCTCGTGGGGCAGTGCTCACCGCTAAGGAGGCCGCGGAGGCCTTGTATTCAGTCAGCTTGGGCCCCCAGATCTTGAGCGGGCAAGTTGTCACCTGCGACTACGCGCAGGCGTGCCGTCGGCCGTGACGACGTCTCTGATGGTGGGTGCAGAGCGTAAGGATGTAGGCATGACCGTGACTGCCAGTTTCGAGTTCCCAAAGCACATCTGGCTGATGCACGAGGCCTTGGACTCGAGCTACCCGTCCGGGATCGGCCGCTTGACCTTCGACGTCGTGATGCCGACCGTAGCTGGCCCGGTCGGCGGACCGCCCAAGCATCCCGGAGTCTCGTGGCCGCCTCTAGACTCCGGCCAAGAGGTGCTGAGGTGGGTGACTGAGTACGCATCCTTCATCCCAGAATCGCTCAGGCCGGCGACCGGAGTTCACCGGATCGTGGTGACCAACGTCGAGGGGCCAGTGCACGAGGACAGGCAATGGTCCACCCCGGCGGCGCAGCTCGCGGAGTACATCAACCGCTGGTTCGACAATGTGGCTCTTCACGGATGAGCGTGGGTGAGGCTTGGTAGGCCGCCGCCGATGAGGAGCATTCGGAGGCGGTAGTTGTCTCGGTTGCGGAAGCCGCGGGCGATGCGGCGGTGGAGCTCGATGAGGCCGTTCACGGCTTCGGTGCCGCCGTTGGAGGCGCCCGCGGTGTCGAAGTAGCCGAGGAACTCGGCCCTCCAAGTGGTCAGGGTCTTGCCCAGGCGCTTGACCTCGGGGATCGGGCACGTGATGAACGAGGCAAGCACCTTCTCGGCGATCGCACGGCCGTCGGCGTGACTGGCTTGGTGGTAGCAGTCGCGGACCTGTTGGGCACACATCCAGGCGACTTCGACCTCGAGATGGCGTTCGTCGGCAGCCCACGCCTGGGCAAGCCGCTGGCGTTGACGGTCGGTGAGCCGTTCTTGGCCGGCGCGAAGGATGTTCCGGATCCGGTAGAGCGGGTCATTCTTGCGGCCGCGGTGGCCGTGGATGTCCTGTTGCACGCGGCGTCGGACGTCGTCGACGACGGCGGTGGCGAGTTTGACGACGTGGAAAGCGTCGAGGACCGAGCGAGCATCTTCGAGCTGGTCATCGATGGCGTTCTTGTACCCGTGGAACGGATCCAAGGTGGCGATCTCGACTCCGGCGCGGAAGGCCTCGCCCCGCTCGGTGAGCCACGCCCGGTAGGTCTCGCCGGAACGGCCCGGGACCAGGTCCAACAGTCGCGCATGCACCTTCCCGTGCTCGTCGCGGGTCAGGTCCACCATCCCGGTGAGTTCCTTCGGGCCCCGCCCGCCGTCCTGCACCGGCTTGGTGGACACGTGATGCCACACGTGCTCGTCCACGCCCAGGATGCTCACGCCCTCAAAGCGGGACTCGTCATCGGCGGCCGCGGCCAGGATCGGCTTGATGGAACTCCACACCGTGGACCATGACGTGCCGAGCTGGCGGCGGACCCCGTTGACGCTGGCGTGCTCGCGGCGGATCTGCTCGATCGCCCACCGACACGCCCGCGTGGTCAGCTTCGCCCGCGGCGCCGCGACCGACTCGTCCTGCTCGGTGAACGACCCGACCGGGCACCCGAGGTCGGGGCACACCCAGCGTCGCTTGCGCCAACGGATCCGCACCGGGGCACCGAACACGGGCGCGTCGACCAGCTCGACCTCGTCCCGGCCATGACCACGCGCCAGCACCCCGCAGGACGGGCACCCCATCACGGCCGGCTCGGACTCCACCATCACCACCAGCCGCCCTCGAGCGTCTCGCTCGGCCGCGGTCACATGCAGCCCGGCCACGCCGATGATCAAGTCGCATCGGTTGCAGTAGCCGCCGCGCGCAAGGCAGCACAACGTAGGGT
>JBAQXA010000649.1:0-2035 GCA_049299195.1 Nocardioides sp. | reverse complement strand
CGCCGCGGCGGCCGACTCTTGGGGCGACGCGAGGGCAGACGCCGGCGTCGGCTCCGCATCCGTCGACGGTGGCGCCACAGTCGCGAGAGGCGGTCGAGGGTCTTGCGGGGCAAGTGACGTCGGCAGGTTCATGCTTGGAAACGTAGGAGCCTGACGAGCCCCACCGAAGGGCTCAAGCAGACCTGTCACAGCCCTGTCCCGGCAACGCCACGACATCGTCACGGGGGTGCCACAGGATTGACACACAGAGACCTATCCGGGCCGGGCTAACCTAACCCGGAGAGAGCCGAGTGCCGCGCGCCGTGCCCGCCCGGGCCGCGCGCGGCGTGCAGTTCCCTGGAAAGGACGCGCCGCCGATGGGACCCCGCAGGAGACGCCTCGTCGCGTCGTTGGGCATTGTCGCGCTCGCCGGCGCCGTCACCGCGACGGGCATCCAGTGGGAGCGGTCGTATGCCGACGAGCAAGCCCGCGACCTCACCTCGCAGGAGGCGGCCGCAAGCACCGTCGCGTTCGACTGCTTCAACCAGCCGTTCTTCGCCCCGAGCGACATCACGCTGTCGTGCCGCAACTTCCGGACGGCGCTGTGGGATCTCGATTGGGAGGGATGGGGCGGCGAAGAGGCCAGCTCCACCGGACGCTATGTCGTCAACGAATGCCGCCGTCAGGCGTGCGGGGAGGATGACTGGTCGGAGTACCCGGTCGAGGTTGAGATCGGTCGGCGCCAGACCAAGGAGGGCGTCAGCCAGTACACCTCGCTCACCGTGACCTTCCCCGATGTGCGACCACCGGACAGCGACGGGTCGGTCCTGCACTTCGACCTCCCGCTCGAGCCATGACCAGCGAGCGGAGCGTGCGGGTCCTGCTCGCCGAAGATGACGATGAGGTGCGGGAGACGACGGCGCTGGTGCTCGAGCAGTTCGGCTTCACAGTCACCGCGGCTGCCGACGGCGTCGAGGCCGCGCGCCTGGAGGCCGAGGCCGACTTCGACGTGGCCGTCCTCGACGTGGCGATGCCACAGATGGACGGCCTGGTCCTGACTCGTCTGCTGCGGCAACGCGGCAGCCTGCCCATCCTGCTGCTGACCGCGCGCGACATGCCGGGCGACATCGTGGCCGGGCTGGAGGCCGGCGCCGACGACCACGTGGCCAAACCGTTCGACGGCGCGGTGCTCGCGGCTCGCATCCGCGCCCTCCACCGGCGAGCGCAGCCGGGCGTCCCCAGCCTCACCGACGCTGGGCTCGTCATCAACCGTGACGCCCGCTCGGTCTCCCTCGACGGCATGCCGGTTGCGTTGAGCGCGACGGAGTACGACCTGTTGTTACTCCTGCTGGAGCATCGCGGCAAGGTGCTCGACCGACGCGAGATTCTGCACCACGTCTGGGGGGACGACAGCTGGATCGATGAGCGCGTGGTCGACACCAACATCAAGCGCGTGCGCGCCAAGGTCGGCCATGAGCGCATCGTGACGGTGCGCGGCACGGGTTATCGCTACGACCCGGTCGACCCGGCTACGTGACTCCGCGCCCCACTTCGCTGCGCCGGTCGATCCGCACCAGGATCGCGGCGTCGTTCGCCTTCGCGGCGATCCTGCCCACACTCCTGCTCGCGCTGGTCGTCGACCACGTCTCCATGCAGAGCGGGTTGAGCCAGCTGCGCTCCCGCGCGACCACCGAGCTCACCGCAGCCATCGCGACGAGCCTCTTCACCGACCAGCTCCTCCCGGGGGCGACGCTGTCGCCCGAGTCGGCGCCGGATCCTCTGGTCGAGAGCGTCGAGGCTGACCGGCGCGCCACGTACTTCGACGGGCGGACCATGTGGGCCGCGAGCCCGGTGCCGGAAGGGTTCGTCACGGTCCGGGTCTCCGCGCGGCCGCTGCTCGACCAACGACTCTCACTGCGCCGCACGATGGTCGGGGCGGGTGCCCTGCTCACCCTTCTCATGACAGGGCTCGGCTGGCTGCTGGCGGACGGCTTGACCAGTCGGCTGCGCCGCGCGGCGCGTGAGATCGAGACCGCGGGTCGGCACGAGGTCAGCG
>JBAQXA010000648.1:0-2871 GCA_049299195.1 Nocardioides sp. | reverse complement strand
GAGCCGTCGGGGAGCAGCGCCGGGGTATCGACCGCGTTGTGCCGGGCGAAGACGCCCGGGGCCGGAAGCGGACCCAGGTGGCGGCCGGACTCGGCGTACTCACGCACCCGCCGGTTGGCCTGTTCGGGCTGGGCGATACGCGGCTCGAGGCGCTCGCGGTGCGCGAGGAGCATCGCACCGATCGCTGCGGTGATCAGCAGCGCAGCGGTGATCTCGAAGGCGAAGATGAACTTGCTGAACAGCACGTTAGCGACGGCCTGGATGTTGCCGCCCTCGTTGACCGACTCGAGTCCCGCAGCCGCACCGAGCGCGGTCTGGGAGACGCCGACCAACAGCAGAACACCGATGATCAGGCCGGTCACGACGGCCAACGCACGCTGGCCCTTGATCGTCTCGACCACCGAGTCGGAGGCATCAACCCCGACCAGCATCACGACGAACAAGAAGAGCATCAAGATCGCGCCGGTGTAGACGATGATCTGCACGGCGAAGAGGAACGGCGCCTCCAGCACGGCATACAACACGGCCAGGCTGATCATCACCACGGCCAGGAGCAGCGCGGCGTGCACCGCCTTGCGCACGAAAAGGATGCCCAAGGCGGCCAGCACCATCACCGGTGCCAGCAACCAGAACGCGGTCATGTCGCCGCTCCCTTCTGCGTGTCGTCCTTTTGAGGCTCGCCCGTTTGGGTCTCACCGGTCCGCGCCACCTTGGCGGGCTCGGCGAAGTTGCCGCGGTAGTAGTCGCCCTCGTCGTCAGCCAGCAGCATCGGATGCGGCGGCTGCTCCATCCCGGGCAGCAGCGGGGCGAGCAGATCGGACTTCTCATAGATCAGGTCGGCCCGGTTGTTGTCGGCCAACTCGTATTCGTTGGTCATCGTCAGCGCACGGGTCGGGCAGGCCTCGATGCAGAGCCCGCAAAGGATGCAGCGCAGGTAGTTGATCTGGTAGACGCGGCCGTAGCGCTCGCCGGGGCTGAAGCGCTCGTCGTCGGTGTTGTTGGCACCCTCGACATAGATCGCGTCCGCGGGGCAAGCCCAGGCACAGAGCTCGCAGCCCACGCACTTTTCCAGCCCGTCGGGCCAGCGGTTGAGCTGGTGGCGGCCGTGGAAACGGGGTGCGGTCGGGAGCTTCTCAAAGGGGTACTGCTCGGTGACGACCTTCTTGAACATCGTCCGGAAGGTGACTCCGAAACCGGCAATCGGGTCCCAGTACTGCTCACGCAGGGTTGCCATCAGCTCTCCTCCCCCTCGACCGAACCGGGCACCGTCTGGGCCTGCGAACGACTGCTTCCTTCGCCGAACTCGATCAGCCGCGCGGCACCGCGGACGGCTCCGCCAGCGGGCATCGGCGGCACCGGGAAGCCCCCGGCAAACGCATCCGCCTCGCCTTGGTCGGCGACCGGAGCGGACTCGTCCTCTTGGTCACCGACGAAGAACAGGATCAAGAAGAGGACCGACAACACGGCGATGCCGCCGATGAGGTACTTGCGGTCCACGCCGCCGCTCGTCTGGAGCGCCTTGACCGTGGCGACCGCCACGATCCAGACCAGCGCCATCGGGATGAGCCGCTTCCAGCCAAAGGCCATGAACTGGTCATAGCGCAACCGCGGCAGCGAGCCGCGCAGCCAGATGAACACGAAGATGAAGAAGAGCACCTTGCCGAAGAACCACAGCAGCGGCCAGTAGCCCTCGTTGGCGCCAGCCCACACGTGCGAGATGCCCCACGGAGCGTGCCAGCCGCCCAAGAAGAGCGTCGTCGCCAGGGCCGAGACGGTCGCCATGTTGATGTATTCGGCGAGGAAGAACAGCGCGAACTTCAGCGAGGAGTACTCGGTGTGGAAGCCACCCACAAGCTCGCCTTCGGCTTCGGGGAGGTCGAACGGCGCCCGGTTGGTCTCGCCGACCATCGCGATGACGTAGATCAGGAAGGACGGGAAGAGCAGCAGCCCGAACCAGAACTTCCCCTCGCCGTTTTGCGCGGCGACGATCTCGGAGGTCGACATCGACCCGGCGAAGAGGAAGACGGCCACGAGGGCGAGGCCCATCGCGACCTCATAGGAGATCATCTGCGCGCTCGACCGCAGTCCGCCGAGGAGGGAGTAGGTCGAGCCCGACGACCAGCCGCCGAGCACGATGCCGTAGATGCCGATCGAGGCGATCGCCATCACGAACAGCACGGCGACCGGCATATCGGTCAGCTGGAGCGGGGTGACGACGTCGCTGAACGGGATCTTGACCTCGGGCCCGAAGGGGATCACCGAGAAGGTCACGAAGGCTGGGATGCAGGCGATGATCGGAGCCAACACGAAGACGACTCGGTCGGCCGCCTTCGGGATGATGTCTTCCTTCAGCGCGAGCTTGACCCCATCGGCCAGCGACTGGAGCAGACCGAAGGGACCGTGGACGTTGGGCCCGAGCCGGTGCTGCATCCGCGCCACCACGCGTCGCTCGGCCCAGATGTTGAACAACGTGAGCACCACGAGGACCGCGAAGATCAGCACGGCCTTCAGCACCACCACCCACAGGGGGTCCTTGCCAAACGACTCCAGCCCGACCGTCTGCACCTGCGTGATCACGAGCGGACTCCCTTCACGCGCACGGACTCGCCGCAGGCAGCCACCTCGGCGAGGAGACCGCGACCGCTGCTGTTGCTGGGCAGCCAGACCACGCCGTCGGGCAGGTCGGCGGCCACCACCGGGAGGGTGATCGATCCCCGGCTGCCGCTCACGGTCACCGAGCCGGCGCCGTCGAGGGCGGCCAGTTCCTTGTCGTTGAGCCGGGCCACCGCGGGCCGTGCGGTTGCGGCCAGCGACGCGTCGCCCGATTGCAGGGTGCCGTTGTCGATGAGCTGCTTCCACGTGGCCAGCACG
>JBAQXA010000647.1:0-6077 GCA_049299195.1 Nocardioides sp. | reverse complement strand
GCATAGGCCACCGTGTCGGCGATGGCCGCGGCGACCACGTCGTCATACTCGATCCGAAACGGCCGGGTCCGTGGCGTGACGCCGCCGGTGTGGGTGCAGATCAGGCCGGCTCCAAACTCGGCGGCCGCATCGATCAGCGTCGGGTCCGCGCCGCCCCAGGCATCGTTGAGCACGTCGGCTCCCTCGGAGCACACCGCGCGCCCGACCTCGCCGCGCCAGGTGTCCACGCTGATCACCAGGTCGGGGTAGGCCGCCCGCACCCGCGCCACAAAAGAGGCGACGCGGCGCAACTCCTCGGCGATGTCGATCTCCGGCCCGGGCGCGGCCTTGATCCCCCCGATGTCGACGATTTCGGCACCCTCGGCCACGACCTGTTCGACCCGCTCAAA
The DNA here is from genome assembly GCA_049299195.1 of Nocardioides sp. Lineage (GTDB taxonomy): Bacteria > Actinomycetota > Actinomycetes > Propionibacteriales > Nocardioidaceae > Nocardioides. Next base: position 5,688 of record JBAQXA010000647.1, on the reverse strand, counting down.
CGCGCGCTCCTCGGCCCAGGTGGCGCCCTGATCGAAGAAGGAGTCCGGCGTGCGGTTGACGATCGCCATCATCAACATGGCGTCGGCGGAGAACTCGTGGCGGCCGAGCCGCAAGGGTGGGGCACTCATAGCAGGCCTTCCGCTGGTGGTCGTTCGGCCACGGTGACGACGTGCTCGTGCGGCTGGGTTGCCTCGCTCTCCAGCACAAACTGGCGCAGCGTCAGCGTCTCGCGCGGCGCCACTCCGCCGCCGGGTGCCTGGGGAAGGGCTGCCGTGCCGCCGGGCGCACGGGCGATGGCCGCCGCGACGATCTGGGTGGCCATCCCGCCGAGATCCAGCAGCGCCTGATGCCGATGGGCGCGGACCCCGAGGTCGACCTGCGCGATCGCCCCGATTCCACGCAGCCGCGCGGTGTCGATCAGGGCGGCCAACTCCACGGCATACCCAGTGGGGACGGTGAGCGCGGCCAACAGCTCCCGCCGGATCGCCCACTCCCCCGCGAGCGGCTGAATCAGCCCGCCCAGCTCGGGAAACATGGCGGCGATCAGTGGCCTGGCCACCAGTTCGGTAACGCGGCCGCCGTCGAGCGCGCCCCCCTCGCCGGGCCGCTCATAGAAGCCCTTGACGAGCCCAACCGTCCACGGCCAGGCGGCGCTCGGAGCCTGCTCGTCCGCGGCGGAGGAAACCGCAACCGCACCCCCAGAGTCGGTCAGCAGCGGCCCGAGGAGCCCCGGCACGAAGTGGGTGTCCCAGTCCAACAGGTCGGCGTCCATGAAGACGATGAGCTCTCCGCGCGTGACAAACAGCGACTTCCACATCGCCTCGCCCTTGCCGCGGAAGCTGCCGAGGTCGGGCCGGATCTCAGCAGCCCGATGGACCGTGGCCCCGGCATCGGTGGCGACCGCATAGGTCGCGTCGGTGGAGTCGGAGTCGATCACGACGATCTCGTCGACCAGCGCGACCGTCTCGACCAACGCCTCGCGCACCTTCGTCACCACCGCGCCGACGGTCGCGGCCTCGTTGCGCGCCGGCACGACCAGGCTCACGGGCGTGTCCGCCTTGGCCGCCAGCAGGTCGGCGAGGCTCCAATCGTCCCAATGATGGGTCGCGACTCCGTGCACGAGCCGGGGGGCCATCGATTCGATCCTCAGCCGAGGTGCCCACGCACCGAGGCGTGGCCCTTCAACAGATTGCGGGCGAGGGTACGTCGCTGAATCTCGTCGGTGCCCTCGTAGATGCGCAGCAGCCGCAGCTCGCGATACCACCGCTCGATCGGGAGTTCGCGGGTGTAGCCCATGCCGCCGTGGATCTGCAGCACCCGATCGACGATCTCGTTGGCCTTCACGCCGCCAAAGAGCTTCGCCATCGACTGGGCCTGGCGTGAGTCCAGCCCCTGGTCGACCTGCCAGGCGGCGGTGAGCACCAGCCAACGCAGCGCTTCGATCTCGACGGCGCTGTCGGCGAGCATCCACTGGATCGCTTGACGTTCGGCAATGGGTTGCCCGAAGGTGACCCGGTTCCGCGCGTGCTCCATCGCCATCTCGACCAGCCGCTCGCAGGAGCCCAGTGCGCGCGCGGGCAACAGGAAGCGGCCGCGCCCGATCCAGCGCATCGCGAGCTCGAAGCCGCGACCCTCCTCGCCCAGGATCGCCTCATGCGGCACGCGGACGCCGGCAAACGAGAGCGCCGCCGGACCCCACTGCCCCATCGTGTCGATCGGCGCCGAGGTCCAGCCGTGCTCGCGGTCGACGAGGAAGCAGGTCACCCCACCATCGGCACCGAGCGCCGCGTCGGTGACGGCGAACACCATGCAGAAGTCGGCTTCGTGGCCGCCGGTGATGAAGGTCTTCTCGCCGTTGATCTCCCACGTGTCGCCGGTCCGCACAGCCGTGGTCCGGATCGCCCGGGCATCCGACCCGGCCCCGGGCTCGGTGATCGCGAAGCAGCTCTTGCGGGTGCCCTCGATCGTCGGCTTGAGATAGGCCTCCTGCTGCTCGGGGGTGCCCGCATACAGGATGTTGTCGGCATCGCCGGCGAACCGGAACGGCACGAAGGAGCGGCCCAACTCTGCCTCCAGCAGGGCGGTCATCACCGCTCCCAGCCCCATCCCGCCGAACTCCTCGGGGGTGTTGACCCCAAAGAAGCCGGACTGGCGGGCCTTCGCCTGCAGACCGGCGTACTCCGCGTGGGTCAGGCCGGGCTCGCCGCGACGCTCGCGCTCCAAGACGGTCGGCTCGAGCGGCATGATCTCGCGGGTGACGAACGTGCGGACCCAATCACGGATCTCGCGCTCCTCCTCGGTCAGGCTCAGGTCCACGCTTGTTCCTCTCCCTGCTCGGACTATTCGAGATAGTCGCGGATCGCTCGGGTGAGCGCACGTGCGTAGGCGCGGCGTCCCGACCTGGTCGTCATCCACGCCGCATCCGGGCCGCGCATGTTGCCCGACTCCACCATCACCGTCGGGATATTGGAGAGGTTGAGCGTCCCCAGGTCGCTGCGGAAGTCGATCCCGTCACCGCCCGCGATGTAGTCGGCCGGCAGGTAGCCGCGGCGCACCAGCCGCGCCTTGATCGTGCGGGCCAGCCGCCTCGAAGAGGTGAAGATGTCGTCGGTCCAGGGCGCCCGGTCGGTCGGGGCGATCACGTGGAAGCCACGACCACCGCTGGTCGAGCCATCGCCGTGGATGCTGAGCTTGAGATCGGCCGGCAGCCGATTGCCCTTGCGGCCTCGGCGATCGATGCACGGCCCCCAGCGATCTTCGCGATTGGTCTTGCGGGTGAGGATCACCCGCGCGCCCCGCTTGATGAGGCGCTGCCGCACCACCATCGCCACGCGGAAGGCGAAGGTCGCTTCGGCGTAGCCGGAGTCGGTCGCCGTGCCGGTCGTGTTGCACGGCTTGTCGAAGCCGCCGGCGGGCACCAGCGCGTTGATCTGCGCCGGGAAGTTGTGGTTGCCCAACTGGTGGCCGGGGTCGAGGACCACGGTCTTGCCGGCCAGAGTCTGGGCAACCGGAGCCTGGGCGACCGGAGCCTTCGCAACCACCCGTGAGCCGGCCGGAGGCGGCTCGGCACTCGCGGTCGGCATACCGACCAGTCCCAGGGCCGCTGCGAGGACCCAGGCCAGGGCCACCCCCATGCCCCGCACCGCCCGCTCGCGTGCGGTGTGCGCGTCGGTCACGCGCTGTAGCCGTCCGGGTTCTGCGACTGCCAGCGCCAGGTGTCGGCGCACATGTCGTCGACGCTCTTGTGGGTGCGCCAGTCCAACTCGGCATTGGCCTTGCTGGGGTCGGCAAAGGACGTGTCCACGTCGCCAGGCCGGCGCGCGACCACCTCATAGGGCAGTTCGTGGCCCACCGCCCGCTCGAAGGCGTGCAACAACTCCAGCACGCTCGTGCCCCGGCCGGACCCGAGGTTCCAGATGTTCACCGGGTCGGCACTCTCGGTCAGCGCGTCGAGGGCAGCGATGTGGCCGGCGGCGAGGTCTTCGACGTGGATGTAGTCGCGGACCCCGGTGCCGTCGACGGTGTCGTAGTCATCGCCAAAGACCGAGAGCTTCTCGCGCTTGCCGACCGCCACCTGGGCGATGAAGGGCATCAGGTTGTTGGGGATGCCGGAGGGGTCCTCCCCGATCGTCCCGGACTCGTGCGCGCCCACCGGGTTGAAGTAGCGCAGCAGCGCGACCCGCATGCCGGGCGTCGCCAGCGCGACATCGCTGAGGATCTGCTCCTGCATCACCTTGGTCCAGCCGTAGGGGTTGGTGGCAAACGTGCGCCGGTCTTCGGTCGCGCCCGCCTGGTCGGTGCCATAGACGGTGGCACTGGAGGAGAAGACCAGCCGCGGCACGTCATAGCGCTGCATCGCACGGACCAGGGAGAAGGTCGACGCGAGATTGTTCTCGTAGTACTCCAGCGGCTTTTCGACGCTCTCGCCGACCGCCTTGAAGCCGGCGAAGTGGATCACGGCGTCGAAATTTTCGGCCGCAAAGAGGTGCTCGGTCTTGTCGTGATCGCACAGGTTGAAGGAGTGCAGGGAGATGGCGTCCCCCGTGATCGCCTCCAGCCGACCCACCACGGCGGGCTGTGAGTTGGAGAAGTTGTCCACGATCACCACATCGTGACCGGCCCGCACGAGTTGGATGACCGTGTGTGAACCGATGTAGCCGGCGCCGCCGCTCACGAGGATCTTCATGGCGACCCACCCTAGATCAAGGCGCCTGCCAGACGGGCCACGGAGCAGGCACCGTGCCTTCGGGCGCCACGGCTGAGACAATCGCCGTATGTCGCAGCCCCGCGCGCTCGTCACCGGGATCACCGGTCAGGACGGCCTCTATCTCGCCGAGTTCCTGCTGGCCAAGGGTTATGAGGTGCACGGCGTGATCCGGGGACAAAACAACCCCAAGCGCGAGCTCGTCCAGCAACTGTTGCCCGACGTCCGACTGCACCACGGCGACCTGACCGACATGTCGAGTCTGATCCGGGCGCTGCGCGATGCCCAACCCGATGAGGTCTACAACCTCGGCGCGGTGTCATTCGTCGCGTTCTCGTGGGAGAACGCGCACCTCACCACCGAAGTCACCGGCACCGGCGTACTCACCCTGCTTGAGGCGCTGCGCCTGCACGCCGGCGACGACATCTCGCGGGTGCGCTTCTATCAGGCGTCCAGCTCGGAGATGTTCGGCAAGGTGCAGGAGGTCCCCCAGCGCGAGACCACGCTCCTGTGGCCGCGCTCGCCCTACGGCGTGGCCAAGGTCTTCGGGCATTACATGACGATCAACTACCGCGAGTCCTACGGCATGCACGCGTCCTCGGGGATCTTGTTCAACCACGAATCCCCACGTCGTGGACCCGAGTTCGTCACCCGCAAGATCTCCACCGCCGTCGCCCGGATCAAGCTCGGCCTCCAAGACGAACTCGTCATGGGCAACCTCGACGCCCAGCGCGACTGGGGCTTCGCCGGCGACTACGTGGAGGCCATGTGGCTCATGCTCCAGCAGCCGACCGCCGACGACTACGTCATCGCGACCGGGCAGACCCACTCAGTGCGCGACTTCCTCGACCTGGCCTTTGCCCATGTCGGGATCACCGATTGGGGCCGCTACGTCCGGCAGGACCCCCGGTTCATGCGACCGGCCGAGGTCGACCAGTTGGTCGGCGACGCGTCGAAGGCGCGCGAACGGCTCGGCTGGAAGCCGCGCGTCAGCTTCGAGGAGTTGGTGGCGATGATGGTCGACGCCGACATCGCCGCCGTCGAGCAGGGCTGGTGAGATGACGGGTGCCCCACGCGCCTTCGTGACCGGGATCGGCGGCCAGGACGGCAGTTATCTCGCCGAGCGGCTGCTCGCCGATGGGTATGACGTGCACGCGCTCGCGCACGGCCACGAGCCGTTGCCGTTTTGTCCCGCAGGAGTCGTGCTGCACCGCGGTGACCTCCGCGATGCCCCGGCGATGCGCAGCCTGATCGCCCAGATCGAGCCCCAAGAGGTCTACAACGTCGCGGGGATGAGTTCGGTCGCCGCCTGCTGGGCGGACCCGGACGCGTGCGCGGCCATCAACGGCGCGGCGGTCGCCACCGTGCTGGCTGCGGCCCTGGAGTGCCAAGAACGCACCGGCCGGCAAGTCCGATTGGTCCAGGCCTCGTCGGCGGCGATGTTTGGCGACCCCGAGCACTCCCCCCAGCACGAAGACACCCC
>JBAQXA010000646.1:0-5369 GCA_049299195.1 Nocardioides sp. | reverse complement strand
GTCTTGGGAGCCGCCGTCCCGATGCCCGCGCTGATCGATCGGGTGGGCAGCGAGGCCACCGAGGAGTTGCTGGTCTCGGGTGTCGCCACCGCGCAACTGGACCGGGTCGGGTTGGCCCATCCGCTCGCGCAGGAGGCGATCCGGGCCGACCTCGGCGCGGTGGGGGCCAACCGGCTCCTCGCCGCGATGCTCGCCACACCGGGCGCGATCCCGCCCCTGCTGGTGATCGAGGCGGTGCGGGCGCACGGCCCCGAGCGCTTCCCACCGGCACAAGTCGCAGCTTTGGCCGTTTCGGCTGGCGAGGAGGCACTGCGGCTGGGCGACCCCAACCTCGCGGCTGAGCTTTTCTCTCAGCTCCCGGTCCAGTCGGTCCTGCCGGTCGGCACCAACCCAGATCCGCTCGCCGGGGAGCTGCAGGCCCGCGCCGCCCTCGGGACCGGTTTGGCGAAGGTGGCCGTCGGGGAGACGGTCACCGCCCGCGGTCATCTGGCTCGGGCGGGGCAGGCGTTTCGGACCCTGGGTCAACACCACGGAGTCCTCCGAGCGCTGGAGTCGTATGTCGGCATGCTCGCCCCGGACTCGGCCGAAAGCCAGGTCGTCGACGGTCACGCGGAGTGGCTGCTCGCCGATCAGGTGCTGACCCCCGATGAGCGGGTGCTCGTGCGCGAACTGCAGTCGATGGCGCCGGATGCACCGGATCCCACCGAGCGGGTCGAGCGCCTGCTCGCCGAGTGCCAGCGCGCCGCAACCCCGCGGGCGGCGCTGTCGGCATACCTCGGCCAGTGGCGGCTCTCCCACCAGCGGGGCGAGCCCGCCGTTCGGCGCCTGGAGATCGGTGGACACGCGGTCACCCTGGCCACCCAACTCGGGGAGCGCGATCGCCTGGTCAGGGCGCTGCGCAACCACATCGACGACCTGATCGCGTGCGGAGATCGAGACCGCTCTCTCGATGGGCTCGGCAAGCTCCGCCTCGTCGCTCAGAAGCAGTTCCACGCGGAGGCGCGCTGGTGGTGCGACGTGATGGACGTCGGCATCCGGCTGCGCGAGGAGCCTTCGGTTGAGGAGATCCTGGGCGCCACGTTTGCCGCGCATGCGGCCTGGCCGCAGATTCCGGCGTACTGGCGTGACCACATCGCCGAACTCCACGCCTTCGTCGCGATGTTTTCGGCAGGGGCCCGCGCGGAGCTGCTACCCGAGCTGCAGCGCATGGCGCGGGGATCGGTCGGCCAGGACCTCGAGGATCGGTTGCTCGACCTCGCCGTGCTCACGCTGCGGACCGATCTGGAGCCGGTGGCCCCCCACGAGGTACGCCGCGCCGTGGAAGGCCTGCTCGCCACCCCACCGGGTTGGCGACGGCCGGCCGAGCTCTACCTCGCCGCTCGGGCGGCCAGTGCAGTCGGCGACCCCGCACCCGATCTGGTGGAGGCGCTACAGCCGCATGCGCGGGCCTGGATCTGTCTCGGCACCGGCGCCGCCACGCTTGGCCCGGTCAGTGGCGTCCTCGCCGCCCTAGCCGCCGTCGCCGGCGACGAAGATCTGGCCGAAACTCTTACGCACGACGCCGTGATGCGCTCTACTGACATGCACGCGCCCAGCTGGGCCGAAGACACGAGGGTGCTCGTGCGCCAGGCTCGGGCAGGAAGGATCAGCACATGAGCGAGGACAGCCCACTCACGGTGCGAAAGCCCAGACCCATCGATGGGGAAGCACCAGACGACCTCCAGGGCAGAGTCGACGCTTACACCCCGATCGCGAGACCGATCGGAGATTCCGGTAGCGACCTCGTGGACGCTCTGGTGGCGCGGAACATCGCTGTCGGCACGTACGCGGAGTGGTTGAGCCACGAAGGAGTATGGCCAAACGACGTACGCAAGGCGCTGCTCGCAGACGTGCGGGCAGCCGAAGGCACGCCATCAAAACCTGGCAGGCCATTCAAGGTGACGTACCACAAGCACCGCAACCGCTCCAGCGTCAGTTATCGAGGCATGGCGGTAGAAGGTGCTGACCAGATTCAGGTCTTCCACCTCGACGGTCCGGCGGACTGACGCCGGAGCCCTCCACGCCTCGTTCACTCCGATTCCGGGGCGAGCCGGACGGCGTGAGCGCTTTGCAAGGCGAGCCAGAGTTCGGCAACATCGGAGGTGGCCTTGAGGCTACGGCCGGTGATGGACTCGATTCGGCCGATTCGGTAGCCAAGGCTCTGGCGGTGGATATGGAGGCGCTCGGCGGCCACCTGCCAGGACCGATCGGCTTCAAGGAAGACCTGCAGCGTGCGCACCAAGTCGCTGCCGTGGTCGGCGTCGTAGTCAGCCAGTTCACCCAAGACCCGCTGCGAGACGACGCGCGCGTCCTCGGTCCGCGATGGCACGAAGAGCGTGCCAGCGCTCTCCTCTCCGTGGCTGACCATGTCAACGCCTTGCGCTTGCGCTCGATGGAGCGCCCAGGCCGCTTCGCGCGCCGACGGGCCAATGCGACGGAGGTCGCCGAACTCATCGCTGGTGCCGAGTCGCCCGGCGTAGCCGTCCTCCAGCAGGGCGCGCGCTGCGCCCGAGTTGGCGGCCGCAAGCACGTAGGTCGTACCGCTGCGCGTCAGCATCACGTGGGGGATCTCCGGATCGTCCAGCGCATTGTGCAACCGGTGGTCATCTCCCCCATCAACCGGACAGGCCAACATGATCCACGGGCCCTTCTCCAGCCCGCGCTCGGAGAGGCGAGCGTGCGCCTCTGTTTCGGAGAGCGTCGAGTCCAAGAGGTGCGCCAGTGTGCTGGCCCCGAGGCGGCGCGCCCGTTCGCGGCCGGCGTACTCCCACGAGAGCATGAGCGCCATCGCTGCGGCGACGTGCCGAAGGACCTCAAGGCCGCTCTCACCTCCGGGGCCCACCACCAAGGTCGACTCGCGGGGACCCGGCAAGCTCAACTCGGCCACTGGCGTGGACTCGGCAGAGATGTCGGGGGCCGGGCGGAGTAGCGAGCGGGCGGTGCGGCTGTCCCGCACATCCACCACACCCTCGAGCAGTCGGCTGAGCGAGCCCGCGAACGACGTGACCGAAGCCTGGTTCTCACTCGCCTCCCGCAGGAGCTCATAGATGGCTGACACCCGATCGAGGCGGCGCTGGCTCTGGCGCTGGGCCGACTCGATCACGGCGTGGGCCAAGCTAATGAAGGGCGTCTCGAGCGCCGTGTAGAGAAGCGGGAGCCCTCGCCGGTCCGCGGCAGCACACATCGCCGCGCTCAGCGGTGGCGCAAACATCTCGTGGCCCACGGCGACTCCGCTCAGACCGAGATCGGCCAACCGCTCGATCCATTCCACCTGCGCGGCATCCTCCGCTGGGATGCTGTGCCCGATGGTCATCAGCAGGTCTTCGGCGCCGAGCCAGTTCCAGGGCTGTTGCATCTCGCAGCTGTGCGCCCACTGAATCGGCCGATCAAGTCCGGCCGCTCCGGCGACGACCCATGTGCCCAGCAGGGGGTCGCTGACCAGATCCCGCACACTCATCATGCGACTCATACTACGGTCCAACATGCCCGCTGGATTCTGAGTTGCAGCACACTTCCCACCTCGCGCCGAGGGGCCCTAACGTCCGAACCAGGGGCGCGCGTGGTCCGCGCGACCCCGTTGTCCGGAGGAGGAAGTAGCCATGTCCGTGTTCACCGTGATCAACCCCGCCACCGAGGAGGTGCTCGGGGAGTTCGAATCGGCGACCGAAGCTGAGGTCGATGCGACCCTTGTCCGAGCGAACCGGGCACAGGCTGCGTGGTCGGCACTCTCTGCGCTGGAGCGGGCCGAGAAGCTGCACGAAGTGGCCCGCAACCTGCGAGAGCGGCGGACCGAGCTGGCCCACCTGCTCACCCTTGAGATGGGCAAGCCCTTCAAGGAGGCAGCCGATGAGGTCGATTGGTCCATCACGGCGTTGGACTACTACGCCGAGGTCGGCCGACACGACTACGGCGACGTCCTGGGTCCGGCGGTTGCCGGCCAACTGCACTACACCATCAAGGAGCCCTTCGGGGTCGTCGCGTTGGTGCTGCCTTTCAACTACCCCTACGTCCTGTTGTGCTGGGAGGCAGGAGCCGCCTTGGCGGCCGGCAACTCCGTCGTCGTGAAACCCTCCGAGTACACGACCTTGTGCTCCCGGGAGTTCGTCAAGGCCTTCGAGTGCCTGGGTGAGGGCATGGTCCAGGTGGTCGCCGGCGGCGGTGCGGTCGGAGCCCAACTGGTGGAGTCCCAGCAGACCCACTGCGTCGCCTTCACCGGCAGCGTCCCGGTTGGGCAACTCGTCGCTGCCGCCTGCGCTCGCACCTTCAAGCCCTTCCTGATGGAGACCTCGGGCAACGATCCCTTCCTCGTCATGCCGTCAGCACCACTCGCTACGGCCGCCCGCGGCGCAGCGTTTGCGGCCTACATCAACTGCGGTCAGGTCTGCACCTCCGCCGAGCGCTTCTACGTCCACACCGACATCTATGACGAGTTCGCCGAGCGGTTGATCGCCGAAGTCTCCAAGCTGCGAGTCGGCGATGGTCTCGGCAAGGTCGACGTCGGTCCGATGGTCAACGCGCGCGAATACGAGCGCTTCGAAAAGATCATGGCGCAGGCCATCGAACAGGGCGCTCGGGTCGCGTGCGGCGGTCAGCGTCCCGAAGGAAAACCCAACGGCTACTTCTACGAGCCCACCGTGCTCCTGGACGTGACCCCAGACATGTCCATCGTCAACGGCGAGTGCTTTGGCCCGGTGGCGCCCCTGGTCCGCGTGGACTCCTTCGAGGAGGCGATGCGGTTGGCCAACGCATCGGCCCTCGGTCTCGGCGCCAACATCTACTCCACCGAGTTGGCCGAAGTGCACGCGGCGATCGACAACTTCGAGTGCGGCATGGTGTGGGTCAACGCTCCCCTCCTCGACAACGACGCCGGCCCCTTCGGTGGCCGCAAGCTCTCGGGCATTGGGCGCCAGCTGGGCAAGGAAGGCCTCGACCAGTTCCGGCATACCAAGCTCGTGATGATCGACCCCCGGGCGACCGACCAGGACTTCTGGTGGTTCCCGTATGCCGACGACGAGGCCTATCCGGGTTCCTGAGCCCCCTCCGACGCACCCGCCTCACCGCCTGTCCCCGCTAGCTAAAGGAACAAACCATGGAACCGTCACTCCCCGCCGCTCTCGAGGAGCGCATCAAGCATTACGAAGATGGGCACGATCCGGGACCCTTCTCCGGTTCTGACTGGACCTGGGCCATCGCGACCGGGGTGCTCCTGCCGGTCTTTTGCTTGGTGATCGGGTGGCTCGTGGGGTGGCCCTCATGAGCGGCCAGACGTCCCCCGATGTGCGGACCGGGCTCGACGGAGAGACCTCGTGGCCGCTGCTGAGCGGTGAGCG
>JBAQXA010000645.1:0-2719 GCA_049299195.1 Nocardioides sp. | reverse complement strand
AGGTCGGTCCCGTGGGAGCCGGCCTGCCGGTGGGGGCCGGCGGGCGCGGGCCCTCGCAGAGAGTCGTGGGTCGTCGGGTCCATGGTGCGCTCACGTTAAGGCCGGTGGGCGGCCAGCGCGCACTCGGCGCCGCCTGTCGGACTGCTCCACGGCCCGCGACCGAGCGGCATACGCGCCCGGCAACAGCGCCCACCAACAACCACAAGCGCGCGCCACGCATGCAAATGGCTGTCGACAACGCCTCACAACAACCACAAGCGTGCGCCACGCACGCAAACGGCTGTTGGCGCCCTTAGCGGTAGTCGCGGAACCCGCGCTGGGTCTTGCGGCCCAGGTAGCCGGCGGTCACCAGGTGCTCCAACAGGGGTGCCGGGGCGAAGCCCGGCTCGCGGAACTCCAGATAAAGCTCGCGCTGGATCGCCAGCGAAACGTCGTTGCCGACCACGTCGAGCAGCTCGAAGGGCCCCATGGGGAGCGCGCAACCCAGCTTCATCGCGGTGTCGATCTCATCGGCGCTGGCGTAGTGGGCCTCCAGCATCTTCACCGCGTCGTTGAGGTAGGGAAACAGCAGCGCGTTGACGATGAAGCCGGCCCGGTCACCACACGAGACCGGGTGCTTGTCGAGGGTCAGGCACAGCGCCCGCACCGTTTCCGCGACCTCCGGGGCGGTCGCGACGGTCGAGACGACCTCGACCAACTTCATGATCGGCGCCGGGTTAAAGAAGTGCATGCCGATGACGTCTTGCGGACGAGCCGTCGCACCGGCCAACGCGATCACCGGCAGCGAGGAGGTCGTGGTGGCGAGGATGGCGCCCGGCTTGCAGATCTCGTCGAGGTTTTCAAACAGGGTCGTCTTCACCGCCAGGTCCTCGGCGATCGCTTCGACGACGAGGTCCACGCTCCCCAGCGCGTCGAGCGAGGTGGTGCTCGTCACGAGCGCGAGAGCGGCCGCCTTGTCCTCCTCGGTGGCGCGTTCGCGCTGAATCTGGCGATCGAAGTTGCGGGCAATCGCGGTCAGTACGCCGTCCGCGCGCTCCTTGCTGCGGCCCACGGCCAGCACTTCGTAGCCCGCCTTCGCGAAGACCTCCACAATCCCCGTCGCCATGGTGCCGGTGCCGACCACTCCGACCGTGCGGACCGACCGCAGCAACTGGGGCGCCGTGTCGGCATCGGGCGTCGCGGCGTCGGCGACGACCTGGGGGCTGTCCGGTCCGGCGTAGGTATAGAAGCCGCGCCCCGACTTCCGGCCGAGCAGCCCGGCCAGCACCATCTGCTTGAGGATCGGCGCCGGCGCGTGCAGCCGGTCGCGGCCCTGCTTATACATCGTGTCCAAGATCTCGTAGGCCGTGTCGAGACCGATCAAGTCGAGCAGCGCGAGCGGACCCATCGGGTAGCCGCAGCCCAGCTTCATCGCCGCGTCGATGTCTTCGCGGGAGGCGTAGCGGGCGTCATACATCGAGACGGCGTGGTTGAGATAGCCGAAGAGCAGTGTGTTGGCGATGAAGCCCGCGCGGTCACCGCACACGACCGGGCTCTTCCCGAGGGAGACCAGGCAGGCCACGACCCGCTCGAGCACCTCCTGCTCGGTGACGACCGTGCGGATCACCTCGACGAGGTTCTGCACGGGCGCCGGGTTGAAGAAGTGCACGCCGATAACCCGGCCCGGCAGCGAGTTGGCGGTCGAGATCTCGGTGACCGACAGCGAGGACGTGTTGGTGGCCAGCACGGCATCGGGGCGCACCACGTCATCGAGGGCTCGGAAGATCGACTTCTTGATCTCGAGCGACTCGACGACCGCCTCGACGACCAGGTCGACAGGGGCCAGGTCGGACAGAGTGGTGGTGAGCGTGATCCGGCCGAGCAGTTCGGCCTGCCCCTCCTCGGTGAGCTTGCCGCGCTTGACGGCCCGATCGGTGGAGTGCTGCAGGTGCGCGCGACCCCGCTCCAACGCCTCGGGCGTGGCTTCGACGCCGGTCACGGCATACCCCGCCCGGGCAAAGACTTCGGCGATACCGGCACCCATCGTGCCGAGGCCGATGACCCCGATCGAGCCAAACGTGGGACCGGACTCAGACGACGCTGCGGAACTCATGCGGGCGATCATGACATGCCCCCGCCCTTTGGTCAGTGAGGCGGATCACCTGAGCCGCCCAGTGACTGAGGACGGGGCTGAGGACGGGGCTGAGGACGGGGCTGAGGACGGGGCTACGGACGGGCGACGACGACGCGGTCGCCGACTCGGATCTCGCCCGGCACCACGACGCGCGCGTTGAGACCCCGGAGCCGACGCGGACGCCCATGCGGACCGTTGACGAAGCTCATCGCCTCGCGCCCGAACCGCGCAATGAACTTGGCGCAGCCGGTGTGGGGTTGATCGGTGATTTCGATGACCGCGGCCGTCTCGGCGGCCATGCCGGCGGCGGCGTCCACACGCTCGAAGACGAGCCGGGTGCCAGCGGGCAGGTTTTCGTGGGAGAGGTCGAGATCGAGGTAGAGCTGATCGCCCGCGAGCGGCTCACGCGCGGGGTCCTGGGCGAGGAACTGCGCCATCGGGTGGCTCATCACGTTGAGCTGCATGTCCGGGTGGGCCGAGCCGTCAGAGGTGCGCGAGCTCGAGCGCACCGACCAGGTGTCGCCGACGAGTCCCACGGCCGGGTCGAGGAGCCCGGACTCCAGCACCTCGCGCTGGCCGAGCGCCGGGCGGCGCACGAGCAGCGCC
>JBAQXA010000644.1:0-2411 GCA_049299195.1 Nocardioides sp. | reverse complement strand
GTCGTGATCGTGGGCGCCGGCCTCTCCGGGCTGTATGCCGCTCGCGCACTGCAGCGGGCCGGCCTCAGCGTCGTCGTGGTGGAGGCAGACGACCGGGTCGGCGGACGCATCCTGACCGAGGAGGCCTACCCGGGCATCCCCTTCGAGCTCGGCGCGCAGTGGATCGGCGACACCCACGAACGCATGTTCCGCCTGGCCGCCGAACTCGGCGTGGAGACCTACCCGCAACTCGACGAGGGGGAGAGCTCCTACGAACTGGCCGGCTCCGGGGTCCTGCCCGGTCCGGAGTTCACCGCGCGCTACGGCGAGGAGGTCGCCGACGTCGACCGGGTGTTGCGCCTGCTCGACGAGATGGCCGCCGAAGTGCCGCCCGCGGCGCCGTGGACGGCCCCGCGGGCCGCAGAGTGGGACCTCATCACCGCCGGTGAGTTCTACGACCGGCAGGGCCTCTCGCCGGTCGCGCGCACGCTGCTGGAGATCTGCACCGTGGGCATCCTCGCGGTGCCCACTCACGAGGTCTCGCTGCTGCACCTGCTGTTCACCGTGCAGACCTGCGGCGTCACCGCCGACCTGTTCGCCGAGTCCGAGGGCGGCGCGCAGACCACCCGCTTCGTCGGCGGCACCGGCGAGATTCCCAAGCGCCTGGCAGCGAGCCTCGGGGACGTGATCGTGCTGGGCGCGCCGGTGCAGACCATCGAGCACAACGCGGACGGTGGCGGCTCGGTGACCGTGCACTGCCGCGGCGGCCGAAGCTTCCACGGCAAGCGCGTGATCGTAGCGATCGCCCCCGCCTTGGCGGGCCGCATCCTCTACGACCCGCCCCTGCCCGGAGAGCGCGACCAACTCACCCAGCGGCTGCCCCACGGCAGTGCGATGAAGGCTTTCCTGGTCTACCCCGAGCCGTTCTGGCGGGAGGCGGGGCTCAACGGTCAGGTGATCTCCGACCTCGGCCCGGCCCGCATGTCCAACGACACGTGCATCCCGGGCACCAGCGAAGGCGTGATCTTGGCGTTTATGGAGGGCGAGCAGGCGCGCACGTTTGGCCGCTGGCCCACCGAGCAACGCAAGGCCGCCCTCATTGAGGAGATGGTGCGGCACTTCGGTCCGCGGGCGGCCGATCCGGTGTTTTACGTCGACGGTGAGTGGGCCGGGCGGCAGTGGACCCGCGGTTGTTACAACGCCAACTGTGGCCCGCTGGTGTGGACCCACTTCGGGGAGGCGTTGGCCCGCCCGATCGGTGTCATCCATTGGGCGTCGACCGACACCGCGACCTACTGGAGCGCCTACATGGAGGGCGCGGTGGATGCGGCCGAGCGGGCGGCTGCCGAAGTCGTGGCGGCACTGGGCGCGTGAGGCACTCCTCGGTCGAGCCCTACGACGCCCTTCTGCTGGTCTCCTTCGGGGGTCCCGAGGGGCCTGATGATGTGGTGCCGTTCTTGGAGAACGTCACGCGCGGGCGCGGCATACCTCGCGAGCGCCTGGCTGAGGTGGGCCAGCACTACTCGCTCTTCGGCGGTCGCTCGCCGATCAACGATCAAAACCGCCACCTGCTAGCGGCCCTACGCGACGACCTGGCCCACGCGGGCATCGACCTCCCGGTCTATTGGGGCAACCGCAATTGGGATCCGTTCCTCGCAGACACCGTGGCGACCATGGCTCGCGACGGGATCGAGCGCGCGGCCTGCTTCGTCACCTCCGCCTACTCGTCCTACTCCGGCTGCCGCCAATATCGCGAAGATCTGGCCGCTGCAGCGGAGGCCGTGTACGCCATGGGGCTCAAGGCGCCTAGGCTGGACCGGTTGCGGGCCTACTTCAACCACCCCGGCTTCCTGGATCCGCTGACCGACGCCGCGCTCGCTGCGGTCGCCGAGTTGCCGGATCCTTCGGCGTCGCCGCACGTGCTCTTTGTCACCCATTCGATCCCCGAGACGATGAACGCCGGCAGCGGCCCCGAGGGCGGGGCGTATGTCGCTCAGCACCGCGCCGTGATGCACGCGCTGGTCGCGCGGATGCGCCAAGAGTTGGGGCGCGAACTGCCTTATGAGTTGGTCTACTGCTCGCGCTCGGGCCCACCCCAGGTGCCGTGGCTGGAACCCGACGTCAACGACCGGATCGCCGATCTCGCGACCGCCGGCGCCACAGGCGTCGTGCTGGTGCCGATCGGCTTCGTCTCTGACCACATGGAGGTCATCTACGACCTCGACACCGAAGCCCGGGCGACCGCCGAGCGGCACGGCATCGCGCTCACCCGAGCGGCCACCCCCGGCATCGACGCCCGGTTCGTGGGGATGATCCGCCAACTCCTGATCGAGCGCGCCGCAACCGAGCGAGGCGAGGCCCCTCTCCGGACGGCGTGCGGGGCGCTGGACGCGGCCCCCGACTATTGCCTGGCGACTTGCTGCCCCCACCCG
>JBAQXA010000643.1:0-2979 GCA_049299195.1 Nocardioides sp. | reverse complement strand
AGACCGGCGTGCCGCTGGCGAGCCGTTGCCCCGAAGGTGACGACTGGGCCGACTATTCGCCGGGCACCTTCGCCGTCACGGTCCCTTTCGACGCCTTCACTGCCGGTCCCCGCGGGCGTGGCTCCTGGCGGGTGCTCGTGCGAGTCGAGGTGGCCGGTCACGTGGTCACGGCGCCGATCACGCGGCTCGTACGCCGTGGTGCCCTGGGCAACCCCGCTGCCGTGTGGTTGCCCGATGGCGACCGGCTGCTGGTGCAGTGGCGCAACCGGCAGCCGCTGGTGCTGGACCGACACCGGACCCAGGCAGTCGCAGGTGAGCTGGAACTGGCGGGGCGCACGCTCAGCGGGCGGCTGACCGGACCCGGCGCGGGCTCGGCCACCGCTGTGGCCGCCGGGTTGGAGATCCCGGTGCGCACCGACGCCGAGGGCCGCTTCCAGGTCACGCTGCCGATCAGTCCCGATCACGCCGAGTGGCGGCTTGTCAGCGCGGCCGACCACGGGGTCGAGGTCGTCTCGCGAGATCCGGTGCGCCTGGTCGCCCCCGGCAGGCCAACCTTGGAGGTCACGACCGACCGCCAGGGCGGAGTCGTCGCCATTGACCGGCCTCCGTCGGTGCTGCTCCGCTCCGCGCGCGTCCTCCCCGGCAGTCGGGTCGCGCTGGAGGGAGAGGTCTTCGACCGGTCCGCGACCAGCGTGACGATCTCCACGACCAGCCCCAAGGTCCGCGCCCGCGAGGTCGTGGCCCCCACCCGAGACGGGCAGTTCATGGCCGAGCTCGACTTGGCCTACGACGCGTTCCGCTTCGGCAGCGTGCCGTTGCCGTCTGGCGAACACGAACTCACCGTGCGGCTCGACACCGGCGAAACCCTCGCGGTGGTGCTCGGTCACGAGCTCCAAGATCAACTGCCCCAGCGCGTGGAGACGGGCATCCACGAAGTGATCCTCGGGCGGGGTCCCGGCGGTGGCCTCCTGATCGCCTTGCCGCCTCCGCACAGCGGTCAGGCCAAGCGGTATGCCGTCGGCAGCGCGACCCGCGCGGCCACGTCGCGGGCGCCCGGCACCGCCACCAAGCGCGGCATCCTGTTCCGGTCCTACTTCGGAGAGAAGGCGACCGACAACGGCGTGGCGATCCAGGCCGAGCTGGCCAAGCGGGGTTCGGATCTGCCGGTCTATTGGGCCGTGCAGGATCGCTCGGTGATCGTGCCCGACGGCGGCACCCCGGTGCTGGTCAACAGCCCGGAGTGGTTCGAGACCCTCGCCTCGGTGACCTACTACGTCGACAACATGTACCAGCCGACGTACCACCACAAGCCCCGCGGTCAGCTCCTCGTGCAGACCTTCCACGGCTACCCGTTCAAGCAGATGGGGCTGCCGCACTGGCGCAACATGCAGTTCGCCCAGGACAAGATCGACTCCTACGCCCGCCGCAGCGCGGAGTGGGACTACCTGCTCTCTCCGGCAAGCTATGCGACCCCGCTGCTGACCCGGGACTTTGGCTACGACGGTGCCGTGCTGGAGCTCGGCTATCCCCGCAATGACATCCTCCAGTCGGCCGAGGCGCCGGCGTTGCGCGCGCAGACCCGGGCTTCGCTCGGCATTCGCGAGGACCAGCTCGTGGTCCTCTACGCGCCCACCTTCCGTGACTACCTCGCCCGCAACGACAACCAGGCAGCCATGTCCGACTTCTTCGACTTCGACCAGGTCGGCCGGGCGTTCGGCGACGATGTCGTGGTGCTGATGCGCGGGCACGCCTTCCATGCGCGCACCAAACAGCGGGTCGGCAGCCGCGGCACCACGATTGACGTGACGGACTACCCCGAGGTCTCCGACCTCTATCTCGCCGCCGATGTCGGCGTCGTCGACTACTCCTCGCTGCGCTTCGACTTCGGCGTCACCGGCAAGCCGATGATCTATCTGGTGCCCGACTTGCAGCGGTATGTCGACACCCGAGGCTGGCTCTTCGACTTCGAGCCCACGGCTCCCGGGCCGATGGTGTCCACCACCACGGAGCTGATCGAGGAGTTGCGCGACCTGGAGCGGCTCAAGACCCGCTGGGCAGACGACTACGCCACGTTTAGGGCCGCCTACCTCGACCTCGAAGACGGTCACGCCGCCGCGCGCTTCGTCGACCAAGTGATCGTGCCCCGAGGCGATGCCTAGCCAACCCGCCGCTCCCCCGCAGGGGATGACCCGGGCTGTGTCGTCGCGATCCGCCGATGGCTACCGCGCCGACATCCAGGGCCTGCGCGCGGTCGCCGTACTGCTCGTCGTGTTGTTCCACCTGTGGCCGCACCGGCTGTCAGGTGGCTTCGTCGGGGTGGACGTCTTCTTCGTGATCTCCGGCTACCTGATCACCCGTCACCTCGCCCAAGAGGTCGAGCGCACCGGTCGGCTCAAGGTCTGGCGGTTCTGGGCTCGGCGGGCGCGCAGGCTGCTGCCGGCGGCTCTCCTCGTGCTGCTGGCGTCCCTCGCGATGGCGTGGCGCTGGCTGCCGCAGACGCAGTGGGAGGCCACTGTGCGCCAGGTGCGGGCGAGCGCGCTTTACGTGCAGAACTGGGCGCTGGCGCGCGATGCCGTGGACTACTCGGCTCTCAACGCCGACGCGACCGTGGCTCAGCACTATTGGTCGCTGTCGGTGGAGGAGCAGTTCTACTTCGTGTGGCCGCTGCTGATCATGGTGTTGCTCCTCGCCGGTGTCGCACTGGCCAGGCTGGCCCCCTCTCTGGGGGGCAGCGCGCCCTCGCGGCGCCTGCTCATGGCCGGTGGCTTGACGACCCTGGGCGTGGCCTCGTTCGGTTACTCGATCCTCAGCACGAGCTCGGATCAGGCGGTCGCCTACTTTGCGACCCCGACGCGCGTGTGGGAGTTCGCCCTCGGTGGCGTGATCGGCATCTACTGGACGGGCCGACGACTGCAAGGGCCGGCGGCGGTCGCCGCCGCCTGGGCGGGGCTTGGCGCGATCGGCTGGGCGGCGCTCAAC
>JBAQXA010000642.1:0-17685 GCA_049299195.1 Nocardioides sp. | reverse complement strand
GGCTGACGGTGCGCTGTCTGCTGATCGCGGCCGCCGGGGCCGCGTGGGAGGCCGAGGTCCTCAAGACCATTGAGGGGGACCGGGGTCTGGTCTTGCTCAAGCGCTGTGTCGATGTGACCGACCTGATGGGAGCGGCCACCACCGGCCAGGTCGACGTCGCCGTGGTCGCGCTGGACGCGCCGGGGTTGGACGCCGTCGCGGTCGACCATCTCCGCCGCCATCAAGTGGGTGTGGTCGGCATCGACTCCTCCGGCGATCTTGATCTGGCTCGGCTGCGTGCGTCCCGGGTGGGGATCCGGCGCGTCTTGGCAGCCGATGCCCTCGCCGGGTTGGCCGCGGTGCTGGCCGAGGAACCGACCGACTGGGGGCAGCCGGACCAAGACGAACTGGCCGTCGAGGGGAGCGCCGGCGGAGTGACCGACCCGGGAGTGGACGACCTCGCCACCCCCGAGCCGGGCCAACATTCCGTCACCGTGGTGTGGGGCCCGCAAGGTGCTCCCGGCCGGACGACGCTCGCGGTGGCGTTGGCCGCCGAACTGGCTGCACGCGGTGGCCCGACCGTGCTGGTCGATGCCGATCCTTGGGGAGGCGCGGTGGCCCAACACCTCGGGATCCTCGATGAGGTCTCCGGGATCCTCTCGGCGACTCGCTTGGCGACGAGTGGGGAACTGCGCGATCGGGCGGGCTCGCTGATGCGCACGGTCGGAGAGCACCTGCATGTGGTGACGGGGCTGCCCCGCCCCGACCGCTGGTCAGAGGTTCGCCCCGGCACCGTCAACCATCTCGTGGAGGTTGCGGTGACGATGGGCGAGGTGGTCGTGGACACCGGCTTCTGTCTAGAAGAGGGCGGCCCGGGTGACTTCGGCACGAGGCCGCCGCGCAACTCGATGACGCTCGGTGCGCTGGAGATGGCGGATACGGTGGTCGCGGTCGGGACGGCGGATCCGGTGGGGTTGGCCCGATTGGCGCGTGGGCTCGTGGAGGTCCGCGAGGTCGTGCCGACCACGCGGCTGATCGTGGTGATCAACCGGATGCGCGACAGCGTCGGCTGGTCGACTCGCCAGATCGCGAGCATGGTCGAGGGCTTTGCCCGGTACGACGCGTTGCACTTCGTGCCGGAGGAGCGGGCGGCGACCGATCGGGCGCTGCTCACCGGTGAGGCCGTGCGGGGTGGTGCCCTTGGGGGAGCGGTGGCCGACCTGGCCGATGTGATCTGGCCGGCTCACGCCGGCCGAGCGAGAGGTCGGCTGGGGCTCAGGTGGCGAACAGCAGGTACAAGCCGCCGACGGTGAAGCAGATCATGACCACGAGCAGCGGCAACTGGCCGCGGATCTGCTGGGAGATCGGCAAAACCTCCAACGATCGGTCGTGAGCCGAGATCACCCCCAGCACGTGACCGGTGACGACGGCCAACACCTTGATCACGGCGACGAGCGTGGGGTGGTAGGCGAGCCAATAGTTGACGCCCCAGTCGGCGGTGCCGAACCAGTCGGCCCCGGTCAGCAGCGGATCGCTGAGTTGGGCGAGCGTTGCCTGACCGACGTGCACCGTGAAGGTGAGGTAGTGCGCCACGATGTAGCCGGCCACGATCGGCACCACCGAGTGCGCGAAGCGGTTGGGAAGCTCGGCGCGGCTGGTGCCATCGCCGGGCTGGGTGGCGGCAGCGGCAAACGCGACGAGGCCCGCGACCACGGCACAAAACAACAGCAGCCCGAGGGTGCCCAGAAGGGTCTGCGGGAGAGGGCTGGCTTCACCGATCCGGCGCCACGGGGCGGAGCCGGAGAAGGAGTCGAAGGCGGTGCTGCCCAGCAGCACCGAGACCACCGCAAGCAGACCGGGCGCCGGGGGTGTCTGGGCGAGGAGCGCGAGCGGGTTCTGCCAGGCCAGCCGGCCGCGCGTGCCGGGCTCATCGGCGGGAGCGTCGATCCTCGTCCAGCCGGAGAGCCGGCCGATCAGGGTGGAGTAGACCTCGAACGGGTCGGCATACGCATAGAACTGATTGCCGAACAGGACACCGCCGAGCAGCATCGCGGCGACATAGGCCATGAACCAGAGCCGGACGGGAGCCAGCTCGGAGTTGTCGAGATAGACGAGCTCCAACCAGACATAGGCGAAGAGCCCGAGGGCCGCGGGCCAGTGGCCCGCCTCTGCGGGGAAGGCAAACGCGCCGCGCTCGGGGTCGCCGCCGGTCAGCCGTGCGATCGCGGTGTTGATCGACCGCGCCGGGCTGACCGATCGCCAGAAGGGTCCGAGGAGCAGCGAGGCGAAGACTGGGACGACCCACAAGAACACATAGAACAGCCCGAAGAAGGGGTTGACCTGGAGGTCCGGTCCGAAGACGGCGGCGAAGATCGCGTAGCCGAACACCGCCAGGCCGAGGAGCCGTGCCGCGAGACCGAATGCCGGTGCGGAAACGATGGTGTCCAGCCAGCGTGGGGCCGGGATTGGCGTGGAGGTGGCGAACCGCGGGGACTTCCAGGCGTAGGCCAAGACCACGAAGGAGACCAGCAGTGCCGCGGCGGCGCCACTGATGGCCAGCGAGGGTGGCAACGGCAGATCCTGGGCGCCACCGATGCCGTGGGCGAGCTCAATGCCTGACACGGGTGCGGCGTCCTCCTGGCGTGTTGTCGTGGTCCACAATGGGTGCCGCAGGGGCGGCAGACACCCAGAATCCCACGGGCGCCCCTGGCACCGTGTCGTGGGCTCGTCGGCTGGAGGTAGGGCATGTCGGACCGCCTCCGTGCGCGAGACCTAGCGATCCTGGCGGCCGAGGACGACGGCGGCCCGGGACACCAGGCGACCCTGGAGGTCTTCGACCCCAGCGATAGCGGGCTCGACTACGACGCGTTGACGCGCTTGATCAGCGATCGGCTGGCCTTCGTGCCGCGTTATCGCCAGCGAATCGTGGAGGTCCCTGGGCGCATCGGGACGCCGCGCTGGATTGACGATGAGTCCTTCGACCTTGGCTTCCATGTGCGGCGCAGTGCCCTGCCACGGCCGGGCAACGAGGAGCAGTTGCGCGAACTCGTCGGCCGGATCATTTCGCGGCCACTGGACCGCAGCCGACCGCTCTGGGAGGTCTACTTCATCGAAGGTCTCGAAGGTGGCCGGGTGGCGATGCTCGGCAAGTCCCACCACGTGCTCGTCGACGGGGTGCACACCGTGGACTTGGGGCAGGTCCTGCTCGACACCGGGCGCAATCCGGGACCGGAGGAGAGCGAGACCTGGCGCCCCGATGCGAGCCCGTCGGCGGCGGGGCTGGTTTGGGGGGTGCTCCGCGATGCCGTGGAGAGCCCGCTGACCGTGATCGACACCGCAACGGCCAATGCCGAGAGCGTGCTGCGGACGGTGCAGCACACGGCCGCCAAGGTGGGCTCGCTCGCCGGGGTGCTGACCTCGGGAGGGTCCGCGGACCGCTCGCCGATCAATCGGGCGCTCTCGCGCCAGCGCCGGTTCAGCACCGTCACCACCGACCTGGCCGACTATCGGAAGGTCCGCGCGGCGCATGGCGGCACCGTCAACGACGTCGTGCTGGCAACGATCGCTGGTGGACTACGCAGTTGGCTGACCGCTCGCAGCGAAGCCATGGGCGGTGTCAAGCAGTTGCGGGCGTTGGTGCCGATGTCGGTGATCGATGAGGAGCTGGAGGCCACCTCTCTCGGCAGCCAGCTGACCGGCCACCTGGTCGACCTGCCGATCAGCGAGCCGAGCGCGGTGGTGCGGTTGCACCAGGTCTCCTACTCCTTCAAGGCACACGGCGAGGCCCGACGAACCGTGGCGGCCAACCGACTGGCGGGGATCGCCGGCTTCGCGCCGGCGACGTTTCACGCGCTGGGTGCCCGCCTGCTTGCCGCCGAGCGCAGCCAGTCCTTCCACCTCGGGGTCACCAACGTCCCCGGCCCGCAGTTCGGGCTGTATGCCGTGGGGGCACGCATGCTGCAGAGCTATCCCGTCCCGTCGTTGTTGCCCGGACACGCGCTCGCCGTGGGCGTCACGTCATACGACGGAAGGGTCTGTTATGGCCTGACCGCGGATCGCGACGCGCTGCCCGACCTCGACCTGCTGGCGACCTGTATCGGCGAGGCGTTGGAGGAGTTGGTCGACAGCGCCGGGCCCGGGCGGCAGCGGGCGCCACGCGGCCGAAAGCGCCCCCCGAGTAGCGCTCAGAGGCGGAGGACGAGCGCCGAAGAGGTGTGACACGATCGGGGGTATGGACGCCATCACCAGCACTCCGGTCCCGATCAACGAGCCCACCCTGGATTACGCCCCCGGCAGCCGCGAGCGTGCCGCCGTGGTGGCCGAGTTGGCCAGGCTGGAGGGGCTGCACCACGACTTCAAGGCCACCATCGGCGGCGAACAGGTCGAGGGCGGCGGCCCGGAGATCCAGGTCGTGCAACCGCACGATCACGCCCATGTGCTCGGCACGCTGCGGGGCACCACTCAAGCCCAGGCGCGCGACGCGATCGCGGCCGCCGCGAAGGCTGCTCCCGGGTGGCGCGCGCTGCCGCTCGACGAGCGCGCCGCCATCCTGCTCAAGGCGGCCGACCTCCTCGCCGGCCCTTATCGGGCGACGCTCAACGCCGCCACGATGCTCGGTCAGTCCAAGACCGCCTGGCAAGCCGAGATCGATGCGGCCTGCGAGCTGATCGACTTCTGGCGCTTCAACGCCTACTTCGCCAAGCAGATCGTGGCCGAGCAGCCGGCCGCCAACAGCCCGGGCGTGTGGAACCGGATGGACCATCGTCCGCTCGAGGGGTTCGTCTATGCGATCACGCCTTTCAACTTCACCGCGATTGCCGGCAACCTGCCCACGGCTCCCGCACTCATGGGCAACACCGTGATCTGGAAACCGGCCACCACCCAGCAGTTGGCCGCCCACTACGTCATGCGCATCCTGGAAGAGGCGGGTATGCCGCCGGGCGTCATCAACATGCTTCCCGGGCACGGCGCCGAAGTCTCTGAGGTCGCCCTCGCGCACCCCGACCTCGCCGGCATTCACTTCACCGGATCAACCGGGCTCTTCCAGCGGCTGTGGGGGCAAGTGGGCGCCAACATCGCGTCCTACCGCTCCTATCCGCGCCTCGTCGGCGAGACCGGCGGCAAGGACTTTGTCGTCGCGCACCCCTCGGCCGACCCCGACGTGCTGCGGGTGGCACTGCTCCGGGGAGCATTTGAGTACCAGGGTCAGAAGTGCTCGGCGGCTTCTCGCGCCTACGTCGCCAAGTCGGTGTGGAAGAAGATGAGCGCCGACTTCCTCGCGGAGGTTGACTCGCTGTCCGTCGGGGACGTCACCGATCTGAGCAACTTCATGGGCGCGGTGATCGACGATCGCTCGTTCGCGACCCAAAAGAAGGCGATCGACCGGGCCCAGGCGAGCCACCACCTCTCGGTGGTCGCCGGCGGCACCTACGACGACAGCGTGGGCTACTTCGTGCGGCCCACCGTCGTGGTCAGCGAGGACCCCACCGACGAGATGTTCGCCACGGAGTACTTTGGCCCGATCCTCGCGGTCTATGTCTATGAGGACGTCGACTTCGAAAAGGTCGTCGCGCAGATGGAGAGCTTCGCGCCCTACGCTCTCACCGGATCGATCATCGCCCGGGACCGGCAGGTTGTGGACTGGGCGATGCAGACGCTGCGCTTCGCGGCGGGCAACTTCTACATCAACGACAAGCCCACGGGCGCGGTCGTCGGGCAGCAGCCCTTCGGTGGAGCGCGTGCGAGCGGCACCAACGACAAGGCCGGCGCACCGCAGAACTTGATGCGCTGGACCTCGGTCCGCTCGATCAAGGAGACCTTCGTCGCCCCCACCGACTACCGCTACCCGCACATGGCTCCCGACCCGGACGCGGGAGGCGTCTCGGGGTGACGCCCTGGCACTTCGGCTCACTGCACGCCTATGAGGTCTGGGGCGTCGTGCTCATCGCGCTCGCGCCCTTCCTGCTCCTGGGGCTCCTGGCCTGGGTGCGCGGGTCGGGGGAGGCTGGCGCTGCCGCCGACGAAAAGGTCGCCGAGGCGGATCGGTCTCAGCTCGACAGATAGGCGCGCGCGACCTGGGTTTCGACCTCCAGGGCACTGGTGAACAGGTCGGCCACCAGTCGCTCGATCTTGCCGCCGACAAACGGCAGGTTGACCGATAGGTCTCCGTCGTAGACCACGCCGGTGCCCTCGCTCTCGGCGCGCTGCTTCAGGGTCCCGGTCAGGCCGCCGGGCTTGCCCGGAATCTCCAGGGCGAACGCGGCCGAGCTGGTGTCATGCCACGTCTCGTGACGCCGGATCTCGATCTGCTCACCCACGAACTTCGCGGCATACGAGGGGATCCCGACGACGGGCAGCAACTGCTCGATCAGCGCGCTCCCGCCCTCGTCGGTGAGGGCGAGCGACATCGTGGTGCGCAGCGATCCCTGCTCCGCGCAGACCCGTTCGCGGAAGGCAGCGTCGGCGAACATGGCGTAGACCTCGGCGGGGGCTGCGGGGAGGAGCGAACTGTAGGCAAAGCGCATGGGGCCCAGCATCCCAACATCCGCGCTCCTCGGCTACTGTCTGAGCGTGCCTTCCGCGCTCCATCAAGCCCTGGACAGCAAGACCGACCTCCTCACCCGTGCCGGTGAGATTGCTCGTAGCCGCAAGGGCAGTGGGGGGCCACCCCTCGAGCGCGTCGACGAGCTGCTCGTCCGCTACTTCCGCCACGTCGCCCCCGAGGATGTCGCGGACCGCTCCGAGGTCGATGTGTATGGCGCGCTGGCCTCGCACTTCAAGTTCGCCCAACTCCGCCCCCAGGGGCGCTCGCTGGTGCGGGTCTTCACACCGACGGTGGCCGAGCACGGTTGGTCGGCCAGCGGGCACAGCGTCGTCGAGATCGTCACCAAGGACATGCCGTTCCTCGTCGACTCGGTGACCATGACGCTGGGCGAGCTGGACCACACCGTGCACGTGGTGATCCATCCGCAGTTCGACGCCCGGCGTGATCTGGCCGGCGAACTCCACGAGCTGTGCGTCCCAGGCGATGAGCTGCCCCAGGCTGACCCGGCCGCCGGCGACATCTGGATCCGCGAGTCGTGGATGCATATCGAGATCGACCGGATCGCCCCCGAAGAGCGCGGGGCGATCGAGCAGGCCCTCAGCGCGTCGCTCGCCGACGTGCGCGCCGCGGTCGATGACTGGCCGCGGATGCAGCAGCGGCTGCACGACATCGTCGCCGACCTCAAGGCCAACCCGCCGGCCAAGATCCCGAGCGCGGAGATCGCGCTCGGAGTGGACTTCTTGACCTGGCTGTCCAGCGACCACTTCGCGTTTTTGGGCTATCGGGAGTACCGCCTCGCCGAGCAGGGCAAGGAGCTGGGGCTGCATGCTGTGGCCGGCAGTGGCCTCGGCATCTTGCGCGGCGATCAGTTCGGCAGCACCTCCTTCGACAAGCTGCCGCCGCTGGTGCGCGCGAAGGCGAAGGAGAAGAAGCTCCTCGTCCTCGCCAAGGCCAACTCGAAGGCGACCGTGCACCGCCCGTCCTACCTGGACTACATCGGCGTGAAGACCTTCGACGCCGCCGGCAACGTGACCGGTGAGCGCAGGTTCTTGGGACTCTTCTCCTCCGCGACCTATACCGACTCCGTCACTCGGATCCCGCTGCTGCGGGAGAAGGTCGGCGAGATCCTGGCTCACGTCGGTTTCGACGCGCGCAGCCACGCCGGCAAGTCGCTGCTCAACGTGCTGGAGAACTACCCCCGCGACGAGCTGTTCCACACCACGGCCGAAGAGCTGGTGCCGATCGCCGAGGCCGCGATGCTGACCCGCGAACGCCGCCAACTGCGGCTGTTCATGCGGCGTGACGGCTACGGCCGCTATCTGTCGTGCTTGGTATACCTGCCGCGCGACCGCTACAACACCTCGGTGCGCGAGAAGCTCTCCGTCATCCTCGCCGACGCGCTGGGTGGGGAGTCGGTCGACTTCTCGGTGCGGATGAACGAGTCCTATATGGCGCAGGTGCACTTCGTCGTGCGGCCCCCCAAGGGCAAGCTGATCAAGGAGATCGACACCGCCGAGCTCGAACGCCGCCTCGCCGAGGCAGCTCGCTCGTGGCGCGACGACTTCGTGGCAGCGGTCACCAACGACCAGGGTGAAGAGGCCGGCTCGAGGCTGGCCCGGCTCTACGTCAACTCCTTCCCCGAGGGCTACAAGGAGGACTACTCCGCAGCCACCGGTGCGGTCGATCTTGCTCGGCTGGAAGCGATCCCGGGCGAGGAGGGCCTCGACCTGTCGATGTATGAAGACATCGACGCCGGGCGCGGCGAAGCGCGCCTCAAGGTCTACCGGATCGGCTCCCCGCTGTCGCTCTCAAACGTGTTGCCGATGCTGTCGTCTACCGGTGTGGAGGTCGTCGACGAGCGGCCTTACGAGCTGGAGAACCTGCCGCGAGCGTCCTACATCTACGAGTTCGGCCTGCGGTATGCCGGCGACTATCCCGACAACGCCCTCGAGCTCTTCTCGGGCGCCCTCCGGGCGGTCTGGGACGGCTACAACGAGATCGACGGCTTCAACCGCCTCGTGCTCGGTGCCGGACTCACCTGGCGCCAAGCCACCGTGCTGCGTGCCTACGCGAAATACATGAAGCAGGGCAACACCCCCTTCGCGCTGGACTACATCGAGGGTGCGCTGGCGGGCAACGTCGACATCACTCGACTCCTCGTCCAGCTCTTCGAGGCTCGGTTCGATCCCTCAACGTCGACCAGTCCCGACGAGCAGCGGGTCGAAAAGCTCGCGACGATCCAGGCGCGCATCCTGCGAGCCCTCGACGATGTGGCCAGCCTCGACCACGACCGCATCCTGCGGTCGTATCTCGCGCACATCACCTCCACGCTGCGCACCAACTACTTCCAGTCCGACCCCACGGCGCAGGGCGAGGGGTGGCGGCCCTACATCTCGTTCAAGCTGGACCCCACCACGTTGCCGGACCTCCCCGAGCCGCGGCCGAAGTACGAGATCTTCGTCTACTCGCCCCGCGTCGAGGGCGTGCACCTGCGCTTCGGTGCGGTCGCCCGAGGTGGCCTGCGTTGGTCGGACCGACGCGACGACTTCCGCACCGAGGTTTTGGGCTTGGTCAAGGCCCAGATGGTCAAAAACACCGTCATCGTGCCGGTCGGCGCCAAGGGTGGCTTCTTCTGCAAGCAGTTGCCCGACTCCTCCGATAGGGAGTCGTGGCTCGCCGAAGGCATCGCCTGCTACCGCACGTTTATCAGCGGGTTGCTCGACATCACCGACAACCTGGTCGAAGGCGCGGTGGTCCCGCCGACCGCGGTGGTTCGCCACGACGGCGACGACCCTTACCTCGTGGTCGCGGCCGACAAGGGCACGGCGACCTTCTCCGACATCGCCAACTCAGTCAGCAAGCAGTACGGCTTCTGGCTCGGTGACGCCTTTGCTTCGGGCGGCTCAGTCGGCTATGACCACAAGGCGATGGGCATCACCGCCAAGGGCGCGTGGGTCTCTGTGCAGCGGCACTTCCGCGAGATGGGGATCGACTGCCAGAAGCAGGACTTCACGGCGGTCGGGATCGGTGACATGTCGGGCGACGTCTTCGGCAACGGGATGCTGTGCTCCGAGCACATCCGGCTGGTCGCGGCCTTTGACCATCGCGACATCTTCATCGACCCCAACCCCGACTCGGCTACGTCGTTTGCCGAGCGCAAGCGGATGTTTGATCTGCCGCGCAGTTCGTGGGCCGACTACGACAAGTCCCTGATCTCCGCCGGCGGTGGCGTCTTCCCGCGGTCGGCCAAGCAGATTCCGGTCAGACCGGAGATGGCCGAGGCGTTGGGCCTCACCGACGCCCCCGAGTCGCTGCCACCCCTTGAGGTGATGCGGGCGATCCTCAAGGCGCCCGTGGACCTGCTGTGGAACGGCGGCATCGGCACCTATGTGAAGGCCGAGGAGGAGACCAACGCCGACGCGGGCGACAAGGCCAACGACGGCCTTCGAGTCAATGGCGAGGAGTTGCGCGCGAAGTGCGTGGGCGAGGGCGGCAACCTCGGCTTCACCCAGCTGGGCCGGATCGAGTACGCGCTGTTCGGCGGCGGCGGCAAGGGCGGCCGGATGAACACGGACTTCATCGACAACTCGGCCGGGGTGGACACCTCTGACCATGAGGTCAACATCAAGATCCTGCTCGATCGCGTTGTCGCTGACGGCGACCTGACCGGCAAGCAGCGCAACGAGCTGCTGGCGGCCATGACCGACGAAGTGGGCGAGTTGGTCCTCCGGGACAACTACGAGCAGAACCTGGCCTTGGCCAACGCGGCCGCCCAGGCTCCCGCCCTCTTGCACGTGCACGAGGAGATGATCAAGGAGCTCGAGCGGGACGGGCGGCTCAATCGCGAGCTGGAGGGGCTGCCGACGGCACGCCAGATCCGGCGGCGCCTGGAGCGCGGCAAGGGCCTGACCGTGCCGGAGCTTTCGGTGCTGTTGGCCTGGACCAAGATCGTGCTGGCGGATGTCCTGCTTGAGTCGGATCTGCCCGACGACCCCTTCCTGCGCACCGACCTGTTTGCCTACTTCCCCACCAAGATGCAGCACGGCTATCGCCAGCAGATGCTCGACCACCCGCTCCGCCGGGAGATCGTCGTCACCCAGGTCGTCAACGACCTGGTCAACGGTGCCGGTATGACGTTCTGGTCGCGGCTCGCGGGAGAGACCGGGGTCAGCGCGCCGGAGCTCGTCAATGCCAACTTCTTGGCTCGCGAGATCTTCGGGTCCCTCGCGTTGCGCGATGAACTGAAGACCTTCGACAACCGGTTGGAAGCCAACGTGCAGACCAGGATGCGGCTGGAGATGCGCACCCTGGTGGAGCGTGCGTCGCGCTGGTTGGTCACCCACCGGCGGCCACCGCTTGACAGCGAGGCGCTGGCTGAGTTCTTCACCGTGCCCGTGCAGAAGGCCGTGGCAAAGCTGCCCGACATCATGACCGGCCGCGAGCTGGCCGCCTACACCGAGCGGCGCAAGGCGCTGATCGGGCGGGGTGTCCCCGAGGACCTGGCCATGCGCGTGGCGGTGCTGCCGCCGGCATACGCGATGCTCGGTGTGGTCGAGACCGCGGCTCGCGAGGGCATCGATCCCGAAGAGGTGGCCCGGCTCCACTTCGCGCTCGGCGAGCGGCTCGGACTGCCGGCGGTCGTGGGGCGGATCACCGCCCTGCCGCGTGCGGATCGGTGGCAGACCATGGCGCGTGCGGCCCTGCGCGACGAGCTCTACGACGTCCACACGCAGCTCACTGCGCAGGTGCTCACCAGCACGGAGGCCGGTGCGCCGGCGAAGGACCGCATCGCCGCGTGGGAGCGGGCTCACGCCGGACAGGTGCCGAAGGCGGTCGAGACGCTCAGCGAGATCTGCGGCGATGACCAAGCTGACTTGGCGCGGATGTCGGTCGCCCTGCGCGTCGTGCGGGGTCTGCTCGCCTGAGCGACCTCTCCGACCGACGAGCGGCTACGAACCTACGGGCGGCTACGAGGTCGGCTGAAGGGCTGGCAGGGGGCTAGCTCAGCTGGCCTTAGCCTTGCGCTTCGGCTTGGGCTCGGCCTCCGCGTCGCTGGCTGCAGCGGTGGTGTCCTCGCCTCGTGCCGTCTTGGCTGCTTCAACCGAGCGTTGGAGAGCCGCCAGGAGGTCGACGACTTCGCCGGAGCTCTTGGTCGAGGTGGCGGTCTTCTTCACCTCGCCACCGGCGATCTTGGTCTGCACCAGCGCCTCGACGGCACCGGCGTAGTCGTCCTCGAACTCCTCGGGCTCAAAGTCGCCTGCCAAGGTCTCCACGAGCATTTTCGCCATGGCGACCTCGGCGTCCTTGACCTCACCCGCCTCGACCACGAAGTCCGGCTGGCGGATCTCGTCGGGCCACATCATGGTCTGCAGGACGATCACGTCGCCCTTGACCCGAAGCACCGCCACGCTCACGCGCTGGCGCAGGGCCAGGGTCACCACTGCCATGCGGTCGGCCTCCAGCAATGCCTGCCGGAGGAGGGCGTAGGGCTTCGCGCCGGACTTCTCCGGCTCGAGGTAGTAGCTCTTCTCCAGCAGCATCGGGTCGATCTGCTCGGTCGGCACGAACTTCTCTACGGCGATCTCTCGGCTGCTCGACGACGGCAGGCTGGACAGGTCGTCGTCGGTGAGGATGACCATTTCGCCGTCCTCGGTCTCATAGCCCTTGGCGATGTCGGCGTAGGCGACTTCCTCCCCGTCTAGGGAGCAGACCCGCTGGTACTTGATCCGTCCGCCGTCCTTGGCGTGAACCTGCCGGAAGGCCACGTCATGGCTCTCGGTGGCGGCGTAGAGCTTGACGGGCACACTGACGAGGCCGAAGGAGACCGCGCCCTTCCAGATCGCACGCATGGGGGAGCCTTTCTGCTCACAAGCCCCACCAGTATCACGGGTACGGGCCAGCGAGACCAGCCCCGAGGCTGGACCCGTCTAGGCGTGCGATCTGGAAGTCTGGCGGCTACGGGGTGACGACGAGACGCTCCGCGATCAGCTGGATCGGTCCGTCTTGGCCCTCCTGGCCGTTGAGCACCAGGAACTGTGCGCCGGCTCCGGCCGCCGGAGCGAGCGAGATCACGGCCTCGCCCTGGCCGGTGGCCGCGGGCGGAACCACGGTGAGGAACGTGCCATCACCGTTGTTGACGAACAGCTTGTCGGGAGGGTTGGGGTTGGTCAGCTTCGCACCCTCTTGCATGCCGTAGATATCGAGCAGGCCGTCGTTGTTGATGTCGCCCACCGCAACCTCGCCGCCGATGCCGGTGGTCGTCGTGCTGGAGGAGGTATAGAGCCGCACGGCCGGGCCGAGACCGGTGGCGGTGCCGCGGCGGTAGAGGAAGCCTCGGGTGTCGCTCATGACGAGGTCTTCGATCCCATCTCCCGACACATCACCCAGCACCGCGTCGGTGATCGCGGTGAGGCCGATCGTGGTGCCCACGTCGACGAAGCCGGTGCCGGTGTTGCGGTAGAGCTGCGGCCGCGTGGTCTTGAAGTTGCAGGCCAGCAGGTCCATCAAGCCGTCTTTGTCGTAGTCCATCGGCAGAGCGCAGGAGACGCCCGTGTCGGCCCGGGTGACGTTCCACGCGCGGTCGTAGACGAGTCCGGTTCCGGCGGTGTTGATGAAGAGCTTGGACTCCTCGTTGGGATAGCCGTTGGCCGGGTCGTCACACGGGTCGGTCACATTTCGCCCTGACTGATTGCCGAGGAACAGGTCGTCCCAACCATCGCCATTGACATCGAGGAAGGCGACGTAGCGACCGCGGCCGCAGGCGTCGCCGATGCCCCATTGCGTCCCGACATCGGTAAACGTGCCGACCGGGCCCTGGAGCCACAGCTCGTTGTCCTTGACGGCGGTCTTGACGTAGTTCGAATTGTTGCGGCCACCCGAGCAATAGAGGTCCTTGAGGCCGTTGTGGTCGACATCGGACCAGGCGCAGTCGTGGCGGTCCAGAATGCCGCCTTGGTCGTTCACGCGCTTGATCACGGCGGCGAGGGTGTAGGTGCCATCGCCGTCGTTGGACCACAGCTTGGAGTCCACGCGCTGGTGATGGCCGATGAAGACGTCTTGATCTCCGTCGTTATCGAAATCGACGGTCGAGCCCGACCACGTGCGTTGCACGGCGAAGAGGCCCGCGTCACCGGCGCGGTCGTAAATGTCTGGAACGGGAACGGCGCTCGCGGGGAGAGCGACCGAGACGGCGAGCGTTGCCGTCGTGGTCGCGAATAGGAAGCGGGCGAGTTGTCGGTGGAGCGTGTTGCGCACATCAACCTCCGGGTTCGGGGCAGGGGGGTGTTACCTAGTGGTCTATACCGGTATAGACCACATTTCGGACCTGCGGACCGTTTTGAGGTTTCCGGCACTCTCCCTTCGAGCCCGACGCGCCGGGGCATCCCCCAAACTGGTGGCATGAAGCCGATGCTGGCGACCAAGGGTGAGCGGGTGCCGATCGACGCCGACTGGTCCCACGAGGTCAAGTGGGACGGCATGAGGGTGCTGGTGGCCACCGACGGTGAGACCCGATGTTTCTCGCGCAACGAAAACGACGTCACGGTCTCCTTCCCCGAGTTGAGCGGCCTGGCTGCGGCTCATCCTGGGTTGCTCCTCGACGGTGAACTGGTTGCCTTCGCAGACGGCCGCCCCGACTTCGGGGTGCTGGCCGAGCGGATGCATGTCGGCAACGCGCGCCGCGCAGCGGCACTGGCGGAATCGATCCCGGTGACGTTTCTCGTCTTTGACCTGTTGCGGCAGGGCGATCGCCCCCTGATCGGACTCCCGCTCGCGGAGCGACGTGACCTGTTGGCGACCGAGGGGCTGGCGGCCGACCGCTGGCAGGTGCCGCCGGCATACGACGATGGCGAGATGTTGTGGCAAGCGACCTTCGAGCAGGGGCTTGAGGGCGTGGTCAGCAAGCGGCTGTCCTCTCGTTACGAGCCCGGGCAGCGCAGTCGCCACTGGCTCAAGTTCCCCCATCGGCGGCGCGGGTCCTATGTGGTGGGCGGCTGGCGGCCCGAGACGGATTCGACCTCCCGGCTCGGGGCGGTGCTCGTCGGTGAGATGACGTCTGTCGGCCTGCGCTATCGCGGCCGAGTGGGGAGCGGCATTGCCGGTAAGGTCGGCCCGATGCTCCTCGAGGTGTTGACCCGCCATCCGCGCGCCTCCTCGCCCTTTGTCGGTGAGGTGCCCCGCCTCGATGCGCTGGGGGCCCACTGGGTCGAGCCCCTGCTGGTCGTCGAAGTCGAAGCGCTGGGCCTCTCGGGTCACGACCGGCTGCGGCAGCCGGCCTACCGCGGAGTGCGCACCGACCTGACGCCCGCAGACCTGATCGGTGTGCCCCAACTCGGCCACTTCCGTGGTGACGAGGGTCGGTCGGCGCCGTGAGTGAGGTGATGGTCGAGGTCGAGGGTCGCCGGCTGAAGCTGACCAACCTCGACAAGGTGCTCTATCCCCAGACCGGCACGACCAAGGGCGAGGTCTTGCACTACTACGCCCAGATCGCGCCGGTGCTGTTGCCCCACCTCGCCGGCCGCTGCGTCACGCGGATCCGGTGGCCGCACGGCGTCAGCCAACCGAGCTTCTTTGAGAAGAACGTGCCCGCCGGGACCCCGTCGTGGGTCCGCACGGCGCGCGTGCCGACGACCGGGTCTCGGGCGTGGGGCCGCGACGCAGCGAGTCGCTCGGGACCTGGGTCGGACGAGTTGGTCTTCCCGATCGTGGAGGATCTCGCGACGCTCACCTGGCTCGCCAACCTGGCGGCGCTGGAACTCCACGTGCACCAGTGGACGGTGGACGCCGATGGTCATGGGCTGCCGCCCAACAGGCTGGTCATCGACCTCGACCCCGGTGAGCCGGCCGGGTTGTCGGAGTGTTGTCAGGTGGCCCTGCTGGTGCGCGATCGCCTCGCCGAGCGTGGTCTGGAGGGGCGCCCGGTCACGAGCGGGAGCAAGGGCCTGCATCTGTATGCCGCCTTGGACGCGGGGGACGCCGAGACTCCTGGTCCGCTCAGCGCCGATGATGTCAGCGCGCTGGCCAAGGAGATCGCCGAAGGGCTTCAAGCCGATCACCCGCAGTTGGTGACGGCATCGATGACCAAGCAGCGGCGTACGGGCCGGGTCTTCTTGGACTGGTCGCAAAACGTAGCCGCCAAGACGACGGTGTCGCCGTACTCGCTACGTGGCCGCGAGCGCCCGATGGTCGCCACCCCGATCACCTGGGCCGAGGTGGAGGCGGGAGCGGAGGATCCACTCGGGCTCGAGCAGTTCGACTTCCAGCAGGTCCTCGACCGCGTGGTGACTCTCGGCGACCTCTTCGCCCCCCTCCGGTGAGCGGGCGGGTGGGGGTTAGCGGAGGGCGGCGCCGAGGGCGATTTCGATCATGGTGTCGAAGGACTGCTCGCGCTCGGCGGAGGTGGTCTCCTCACCGGTGAGGATGTGGTCGGAGACCGTGCAGATCGCCAGCCCGCGCCGGCCGAACTCGGCGGCGATGGTGTAAAGCGCGGCGGCCTCCATCTCGACCGCGAGGACGCCGAAGCCGGCCATCCGGCTGACAAGTTCGGGCCGGGCGGAGTAGAAGGAGTCGGAGGAGAAGATCAGCCCGACGTGGTGATCGTGCGCGGTGTCGAGCGCCTCGGCGGTCTCGACTGCGGCACGCAGCAGTCCGAAGTCGGCGACGGGGGCGTAGTCGAGCCCCTCGAAGCGGATCCGGTTCATCGCCGAGTCGGTGCAGGCGCCCGAGGCGATCACGACGTCGCGGACCTTGACGTCTTCACGCACCGAACCGCACGAGCCCACGCGCACGATCGACTGCACGTCGTAGTCCTTAAACAACTCGGTGGCGTAGATCGCGAAGGACGGCTGGCCCATGCCTGAGCCCTGCACCGAGACGCGGTGGCCGCGCCAGGTGCCGGTGAAGCCGAGCATCCCGCGGACGTTGGTGTAGCACTCGGCGTCTTCCAAGAAGGTCTCGGCGATCCATTGCGCCCGCAGCGGATCGCCGGGCATCAAGACAACGGGTGCGATGGCGCCGGCCGCGGCGCCGATGTGAGTGCTCATGGCCGGGACCATATCGCCCGGCGCCCCAACTGCGGCAACGCTCGCGACGGGCAGCGCCCGACGCTGTCGGTGCGGGGGACTAACCTCGGCCGGGTGAGTTTCCCCCACCTCGACCTCGCCGCCAATGCCCACGACCGGGCGGGCGTACGACGCGTGGACGAGGCCTGGCTCGACGAGCGCTGGGCGGACCCCGAGAGCCGGGTGCTGCTGATCTCCGGCACGCGGGTTCGACCGGTCGACGGACGGGTCGAGTGGCACTCACCGCAAGCGGTTCCCGACGGGCTGCGGATCTTCCTAGGGGAGCGCGATGGGCGGGCCTGGTTCGCCAGCCTGCTCGCCGCCGAAGACGCCCCCGGTGAGCGAGCGGACTGGGTGGGGTTGCGGCAGGCGCTGATGGGCGCGGCCGCGGGAGTCTTCGAGGAGTCGCCGCTCGTCTTCCACGCGGTCGGGCTCGCCGAGTGGCACTACGCCCATCGGTTCTGCCCGCGCTGCGCGGCACCCCTGGTCCCGCGTGCGGCGGGGCATGAACTCGTCTGCACCGACTGCGGCAAGGTCCAGTTCCCGCGCACCGACCCCGCCGTCATCATGACGGTGACCCACGGCGAGCCGGGCAGCCCCGACGAGGTGTGCCTGCTCGGGCGCCAGGCCAGCTGGCCCGAGGGCCGCTACTCCACGCTCGCGGGCTTCGTCGAGCCGGGGGAGACCCTGGAGGACGCCGTGCGCCGCGAGGTGTGGGAGGAGGCCGGCGTCCAGGTGGGGCGGGTCGACTACTTCGGCAACCAACCCTGGCCCTTCCCGTCCAGCTTGATGCTCGGCCTGGTGGGCCGGGCCACTTCCCGCGACATCACCGTCGACAAGACCGAGCTGGAGGACGCGCGCTGGTTCACCCGTGAGGAGCTGCGGCGTGCTTCGGAGGAGCGCACCGTCCTGATCCCGACCGGCATCTCCATCTCCTCCTCGCTCGTGCTGCAGTGGTACGGCGCCTCGTTGCCGGGCACTTGGTGAGATGAGCGTCGACCCCGAGCAACTTCTCGCTGCCCTCGATCCGGAGCAACAGCAGGTCGCACGCGCGCTGCGCGGCCCGGTGCGGGTGCTTGCCGGTGCGGGCACCGGCAAGACCCG
>JBAQXA010000641.1:0-4767 GCA_049299195.1 Nocardioides sp. | reverse complement strand
CGCCAGGCCGTGCGCGACGAGCGCCGCCGAGCCACCGAGGGTGAGCTCAGCGTCATCGAGCAACTGCTCGGCCTGACCGAAGCGAGGCCGCACATCGCCGCGCAGAACGAGATCGAGGTTGGCGTCGCCCACCACGAGGACCTCAGGCATGCTGCTCACGGCGCCATCCTCCCCCGGTGATCACGGTTGCCGCGACGAACGCGCAACCTCCCCCGCGTGGGCAATCCCGATCGGGGCTCAGCCCACGACCAGATTGACCAGCTTGGGGGGTCGCACGATCGTCTTGCGGATCGTGGCGCCGGCCAGCGCGCGGATCACCGCAGGGTCGGCCAAGGCGGCGGCCTCCAGGTCGGCCTCGGAGATGTCGGGAGAGACCTCCAGCCGCGCCCGCACCTTGCCTTGGATCTGCACCACGGCGGTCACGGACTCCTCGATCAACAGCGCCGGATCGACCACCGGCCACGGCACCCGAGCGATCGTGGGTTCGTGGCCCAACCGGGCCCACATCTCCTCGGCCGTGTAGGGGGCGACCAGCGACAGCAAGATCGCCACAACCTCGGCGGCCTCACGCACGGCGGGGTCACCACCGCCCGCGCCGCTGTCGATCACCTTGCGGGTGGCGTTGACCAACTCCATGACGCGGGCGACCACGACGTTGAACCGGTGCGCCTGCAGCAGCCCGTCGGCCTCGTGAATGGTCCGATGGGTGATCTTGCGCAGCGCGACATCGCCCGCCGCGGGATCCACGCCCACGGCACTGGTCACGTCACCCGACAGCCGCCAGGCCCGCTGCAGGAAGCGCAGCGACCCGGCCGGAGACACCTCGGCCCAGTCGATGTTGTCTTCCGGCGGGCCGGCGAAGACCAGCGTCAGCCGGACGGCGTCCACCCCAAACTCGGCCAACTGGTCGCCCAGGTTGACGCCGTTGCCCAAGGACTTCGACATCTTCTTGCCGTGGTTGATCACGACGCCCTGGTTGAGCTGGGCGGACCATGGCTCGCGGAAGTTGACCAGCCCCATGTCGGCCAGGACCTTGGTAAAGAAGCGGCCATAGAGCAGGTGCAGCACCGCATGCTCGACGCCGCCGACATAGAGGTCGCACGGCATCCAGGCATTGACCAGTTCGGAGTCGAACGCCTGAGTGTCGTCGCTCGGGGAGCAGTAACGGAACATGTACCACGACGAGTCCACGAAGGTGTCCATCGTGTCGGTGTCGCGATCGGCCGGCCCACCACACTGCGGGCACTCGACCTCGACCCACTCCCGGGCAGCCGCCAGCGGCGAGACACCCTTGGGCTTCAGATCCGCGCCCCGCAGTTCGGGCAGTACGACGGGCAGTTGCTCCTCCGGGACGGCGACTTCGCCGCAGGCCGAGCAGTGCACGATCGGGATCGGCGCACCCCAATAGCGCTGCCGGCTCACCAGCCAGTCGCGCAGCCTGAAGTTGACCGCACCACGGCCCGCCCCGTCGGCCTCCAAGCGCTCGATCGTGGCCGCAATGCCGGCCGCCTTGTCCGTCATCCCGTCCAGGTAGCTGGAGTTGATGTAGGCACCGTTGCCCGGGGTGGCGACGTAGGTCTCCTCCGGGTTGGGTTCACCGGTGTCCACGACCGTGCGCACCGGCAGCCCGAAGACGCGGGCGAAGTCCAAGTCGCGCTGGTCGTGCGCCGGCACCGCCATGATCGCGCCGGTGCCATAGTCGGCCAGCACGTAGTCAGAGGCCCACACCGGCACCCGCTCGCCGTTGACCGGGTTGGTCGCGGTGATGCCCAGGTCGACGCCGGTCTTGGGTCGATCGGTGCTCAGCCGGTCGATGTCGGAGGCTCGGCGCGTCTCGA
Organism: Nocardioides sp.; assembly: GCA_049299195.1. Classification (GTDB taxonomy): domain Bacteria; phylum Actinomycetota; class Actinomycetes; order Propionibacteriales; family Nocardioidaceae; genus Nocardioides. Next base: position 2,929 of record JBAQXA010000641.1, on the reverse strand, counting down.
TCAGATACGCGTCGTACGCCGCCCGCTGCTCGGGGGCGCACAACTCACCGGCCAGGGCCGCGTCGGCCGCGATGACCATGAAGGTGGCGCCAAACAGCGTGTCCGGTCGGGTGGTGTAGACCGTGACGACCCGGTCAGTGCCGTCGGCCAGGTGCATCGTGAAGTCCACGTGCGCGCCGGTCGAGCGACCGATCCAGTTGCGTTGCGCGGTGACCACCCGATCGGGCCAGGTCGGCCCCAACTCATCCAGGCCATCCAGCAGCTCCTGGGCGTAGTCGGTGATCTTGAAGTACCACTGAGTCAGCTCACGCTTGGTGACTTCGGCCCCGCACCGCTCGCACTGGCCGTCGACGACCTGCTCGTTGGCCAGCACCGTCTGGTCCTGCGGGCACCAGTTGACCGGGCTGTTCTTGCGGTAGGCCAGCCCTCGCTCGCGGAACTTCAAAAACAGCCACTGCGTCCAGCGGTAGTACTCCGGGTCGGAGGTGTGCAGGCGCCGGCTCCAGTCAAACGCGCAGGCGTAGCGCTTAAACGACGCCGCCTGGGTCTCGATGTTGTCGTAGGTGTAGGCCGCGGGGTGCGAGTTGTTTTTGATCGCAGCGTTTTCGGCGGGCAGCCCGAAGGAGTCCCACCCCATCGGGTTGAGGACCTCATAGCCCTTCATCCACCAATAGCGCGCCACGATGTCGTGCAGCGCCATCACCTCGGCGTGGCCCATGTGCAGGTCGCCGCTGGGGTAGGGAAACATCGTCAGCGCATAGCGCTTCGGACGCGTCGAGGAGTCGTCGGCGCGGAACGGGTCGAGCCGCTCCCAGACCGGCAGCCACTTGTCCTGCGTCGCTTGCACTTCGTAGGCCGGTTCGGCTCGCTGGTCGGTTCGCTGCTCGCTCACGGCTGTTTCCTCATTCGGCTCTGCTGACATCGGCTCTGCTCCCACTCGTCTCGGTTTGGTCCGCACATAAAAAAGGCCCCTCGCACAGAGGGGCAGCCGCGTTGACCTGTCGGGGTCAGCGCGGCTGTGGAAGGAGCAGGAAAGCCCGGACGGTGGTCGTCATGGGCCCATTGTAAGCGCAAACCCCGCCGAGGCTCGACGGGGTTTGCGCTAAGGGGTCGGGAGCGGGTCAGCTCACGAACTTGATCGTCAGCGGCGGCTCCCACCACTCGCCGCTGTTGGCCTTCATCGCGCCGATGAGGTGGTAGATGAGCGCGACGGCCAGGGCCACCACGTAGGTAACGAAGCCGATCAGGACCAGCATCAACACGAAGGAGATGCAGAGATAGATAAGCGTCATGATCTGGACGTTGAGGCTGTTGGCCGCGTGGGCCCGCACGAAGGGGCCCTTGTCCCGATACATCAGGTAGATCACCAGCGAGACCACGAAGCCGAGAGTGCCCGCACTGAGCACCGTCGCGAGCGCTGGGACGGCGTGCGAGATCATGCCCCACTGGCGCTCTTCAGCGGGCGAGATCGACGGCACGTCGGCGCCGTACTGCGGCTCTGGGGTGTAGGGGTTCTGGCTCATCTGTCTCCTCCGTTGAGGTAGCAATTGTCGCAACCTGACGCCGACTCTAACGATGCTCCACACACGTGTGTTCCAGATCCTCCCTTCGGTAGGGAAGGATCAGGGTCGACCCGGACCCCACGCAGGGGCGGGCCTAGGGCAGCTGCACGGGGCAGCGGTACCCGGGGGGAGGGCAGATGAGCTGGACGGCCTCCTTGCGCCCCCTACGCGAACCCAACTTCGCCTGGTTCTTTGCCGCCCAGTCCGTCAACACGCTCGGCACGATGATGGCGCCGGTCGCGCTCGCCTTTGCGGTGTTGGACCTGACCGACTCCCCCACGGCGCTCGGCCAGGTGCTGGCGGCGCGCACCGTCCCGATGATCGCGCTCCTGCTCTATGGCGGGGTGATCTCCGACCGGTTCCCGCGCGGCACCCTGCTCGCTATCGCCAACGTGGGGTCGGCCACCGCCCAGGGGATTGTCGCCTTCTTGGTGCTCACCGGGCGCGCCGAGCTCTGGTCGCTGATCGTGCTCTCGTTCGTGGGCGGCGCGGTATCGGGGTTGTCCTTCCCGGCGCTGGCGAGCATCGTGCGCGACCTCGTGCCCCGCGACCAACTACAGCCGGCCAACGCCTTGATGTCGCTGACGCGCAACGGAATGACGGTCCTCGGACCGAGCCTCGGCGCGCTGCTGGTCGTGGCGGCGGGCGCCGGCTGGGCGCTCGCCGTGGATGCCACGACCTGGCTCGTCTCGGCCGTCTTGCTGCTGGCCGTGCGGATCCCGACGGCTGTTCGCTCGACGGGCGGGCAGAGCGCCTGGCAGGAGCTCCGGGAGGGCTGGTCCTACTTCTGGTCGGTGCCGTGGCTGTGGATCATCGTCGTCGCTTTCAGCGCGTTGAACATGATCCACTCCGGCGCGATCAGCACCCTCGGGCCAGTCATCGCCCAAGACACCATCGGCCGGCAGGGCTGGGGCTATGCGTTGTCGGTCGAATCCGCTGGGCTGCTGGTCACCAGCGTCGTGCTCTTGCGGCTCCACCTCGGCCGCCCGTTGCTGTGGGGCATGATCGGCGTCGCGGGTCTGGCGCTCCCGATGCTCGCGTTAGGCCTGCTGCCCCAACTCTCCGTGGTGCTGCTGGCCATGTTCCTCGCGGGCATCGGTGTGGAGATCTTTGGCATCGGGTGGAACGTCGCCATGCAGGAGCACATCGACGAGGCCATGTTGTCGCGCGCCTACTCCTATGACGCCCTGGGATCGTTTGTCGCCATGCCGATCGGACAGATGGTGGCCGGCCCGCTCGCGGCCGGCTTCGGCCTGCGGCCAGTCCTGGTCGCCGCCGGCTGCACCTATCTGCTCGGCTGCGCCGTCGTGCTCTGCTCGAGCTCGGTGCGCACGCTGACACGCCAGCCCGCGCCCGTTGTCTAGGGG
>JBAQXA010000640.1:0-10675 GCA_049299195.1 Nocardioides sp. | reverse complement strand
TCCGGAGGGTTGCCGACGAGGCGGTTGGCCAGCGCGGCGGCGCCGCGGTCGACGGCCCCTGCTCGCGGGACACCCAGGTGCGCGTAACCGATGCGTCCCCGGTCCTGGATCGTGGCGAGCAGCCCGGGGTCGAGCACGTGCAGGCTCATCGCGCTCCCCCGACCGCGACGAACCGCACCCGTGCACCCGGCGACAGCAGCGCCGGAGGCTGGCGCTCCGGGTCAAAGACCTCGAGTTCGGTATGTCCCAAGATCAGCCAGCCCCCCGGTGAGGACCGGGGGTACACCGCGCACCACCGATCGGCGATCGCCACGGCACCCCTCGGCACCCGTGCCCGCGGATCGCCGAGGCGCGGCACCGCCCACTCGTCGGGGAGTCCCGCCAAATAGGCGAACCCGGGGGCGAAGCCGCAGAAGGCGACAACGAACTCCACTCCGGTATGCCGCCGCACCACCTCCGCGGGATCCACCCGCCAGTGCTCCGCGACCCGCGCGAGATCCGCGCCGTCGTACGTCACCGGCACGACGACCACGTCGCTCGAGCCCTCGGGCGGCAGGGAACCAGGTGCGAAAGACGCAACGTTCGCAGCCGGTGCGCCGGAATAGGTGCCCGCTCGGTCGCTGGGAAGTTGCCGCAAGGCGGCCAGCAGGGCAGCGAGGTCGTCGATGCCGTCACACAGCACGGTGCGGGCCGCCGGGATCACCTCAGCGGCAAGGTTGTGGCCGCGTAACCACGCGGCCAGTTGTTGGGCTGCGGCCGCCGCCGGGCCCGGCTCGGTGAGCGGGAGTTCGATGAGAAGCGCCCGCGGACCGGCGCTGTGAGTGGTCAACGGCTCCACGAAACGGCACCCTAGTGCTCGTAGAAAGGGTGAGGGGCTCCAGATGGTATGAGCATCAGGAGCCCCTCGGCTTTGGTCGGTGGGTGACGCCCGACCCACCGGGCAACTTCTGCGTGTCCCACCCACCCCGTCACCGGGCCGATGCGTCGAATTTCTTCGGCGGCTGGACTCGCTTCTTTTGCTCGATCCCCCGCTCCTTGCGGAGCCGGTAGAGAGAGTTCTACGCCCGTTTGCGAAGCCGCCGCAAGGGGTTCACGCGAACAAATCCTGCTCATTTTGGGTTTCCGGCGTGTCCTCCACAGGCATCGTCCGGTCATCCCCAGATGCAGGCGATTCATCCACAGAAGCGAGGCCGGGCTGTGGATTTCAAGGCGCGTTCCAGGCGCAACTCCGCAGGGTCCAGCCGGCGTCCTGAAGTCCGCGCCGCACCGCGAGGGCATGGTCGACTGCGCCAGGGTGGTCGCCATGGACACAGAGCGAGTCGACGCTTGCCGCAAGGGCAATGGCGTGCGCCACGATGCGCCCCTCGTCGCTGAGCACGGCCCCTTGCTCTGAGCGCGGCACCAAACCGCCCTCCGAGGTGTAGGCGCGGTCGGGGAAGCCCTCGCTGAAGACACCCCGCCCGGCTGCGGCGGCCTGAGCCCCCAACGCTGAAAGCGGCAGCGTGAGCACAGGCAACGCACCAGAGCCGGCGAGCACCGCGGCGGCTTGTACCTCATCGCGCAAGACCCGGTGATAGAGCGCTCCATGCGGTTTGAGGTAGCTCAGGGTGGCTCCCTCCAGCACCGCGATCTGGCCGAGCACCCCCACCTGGTCTGCGACCTGCTCGCGCAAGATCGCCGACTCCACGTCATGCGCGGTGCGGCCAAACGCCGCCCGGTCGGCATACGAGACCTGGGCACCGATCGCGACGCCCCGTCGCGCGGCTTCGGCGCAGACTCTGTGCATGATCTCCACCGACCCAGCGTGGTAGCCGCAGGCAACGTTGGCGCTCGTCACCACCCCTAAGAGGCCAGCGTCGTCGGTGATCTCCTCGCCCAGATCGGCGTTGAGATCGATCACGGGGCGCGGCGACGACCCGGGGGCAGGTGCGGCATTCGGAACAGGCACGCCCCGACGCTATCGTCGGCGCTCGTGAGTACGCCGCAGCAGCACCCCGATTCCGTCGCTCCAGTCGCCGAGCCGCCAACGCCCACCGGGGCGCCGCTGCCCCCGATCGCTGAGCGCCGACCCGCGACGCGGACTCACCACGGGCAGGAGCGCCACGACGACTACGACTGGCTCCGGGACCGCGAGGCGCCCGAGGTGCTGGCCTACCTCGAGGCCGAAAACGCCTACACCGACGCGCGGACCGCCCACCTGGAGCCGCTGCGGCAGGCCCTCTTTGACGAGATCAAGGCCCGCACGGTCGAGACCGATCTCTCGGTGCCCAGCCGTCTGCGGGGCCACTGGTACTACTCGCGCTCCTTCGAAGGCCGGGAGTACGGCGCGAGCTGCCGCGTCCCGGTCACCGATCCGGCCGATTGGACCCCTCCCCAACCCGCGGAAGGCATCGCTGCGGACATTCCCGCGCTGCCCGGTGAAGAGCTCCTGCTCGACCTCAACGAACTCGCAGAGGGGCATGACTTCTTCTCCCTCGGCGGCTCGTCGGTCTCCTTCGATGGCAACCTGCTGGCCTACGGGACCGACGTGGTGGGCGATGAGCGCTACATCGTCCGGGTCCTCGACCTCACCACCCGTGAGCTGTTGCCGGATGAGCTGGTGGGCACGCGCGGGAGCGTCACCTGGGTCCCGGACGGCAGCGGCTTCTACTACACGACGATGGACGCCTCGTGGCGCAGCAACCAGGTGTGGTTCCACCGGCTCGGGGAGGCACAGTCCGCCGATCTCTGCGTCTTCACCGAGGACGACGAGAGGTTCTGGGTTGGCGTCGGCCGCAGTCGCGACGATCGCTATCTCCTGGTGATGACGGGCTCCAAGACCACCAGCGAGTGGCACCTCCTCGACCTGACGACCGCGACCCGCCCCGATGAGCTGTGGTGCTTCGCCCCGCGGCGCGACGGCCTCGAATACGGACTGGAGCCCGCGCTGCTCGGCGACCAACCCGAGCTCTTGATCCTGCACAACGGCACGGGTCCCGACTTCGCGATCGGGCGCGCACCGATGGCCCCCACTCCCCCCGAAGAGTGGGTGGACTGGGAGCCGCATCGCGCCGGCGTACGACTCGAGGGCGTCGATGCCTGGGGCGACCACGTGGTGATCTCCGAGCGCAGCGGTGGGCTCACCCGGCTGCGCATCCTCACGCGGTCCGCAGGCGAGTTCGAGGCCGGCCAGGCCACGGGGCCCCAGCGCGGCCGCTTCATCGAGTTCCCACAGGAGCTCTACACCGTGGGGATTGCCGGGAGTCCCAGTCACGACAGCCCCGTCCTGCGGCTCGGCTATACCTCACTGACCGCACCGTCCTCGGTCTACTCCTACGACCTCGCAGCAGGCACCCTGACGCTGCTCAAGCAGGCTCCCGTGCTCGGCGGCTATGACCCGAGCGACTACCACGAGGAGCGGTTGTGGGCCACCGCTCCCGACGGCGTGCAGGTGCCGATCTCACTCGTCTGCCGCCGCGACCTGGCCGCAGCGGCAACGCGCGGCCCCGCACCACTCCTGCTCTACGGCTACGGCGCGTATGAGTACTCGATGGATCCCTACTTCTCCATCGCGCGCCTCTCCCTGCTCGACCGGGGGGTCGTCTTCGCGCTGGCCCATGTCCGGGGTGGCGGGGAGATGGGCCGCGGGTGGTACGACGACGGCAAGCTCGGCGCCAAGCAGCACAGCTTCGACGACTTCGCCGCCTGCGCACGGGCCCTGATCGAGGCCGGGTGGACCACCGCCGAGCTCCAGGTTGCCGAAGGCGGCAGTGCCGGCGGCCTGCTGATGGGTGCGGTCGCCAACCAAGCCCCCGAGCTGTTCACGGCAATCGTGGCGCAGGTGCCCTTCGTCGACCCACTGACCACCATGCTGGACCCCACCCTGCCGCTGACGATCACGGAGTACGACGAGTGGGGCAATCCCAGCGACGACCCGGCGGCCTACGCCACGATCGCGGCCTACGCCCCCTACGACAACGTGGCGGATCAGGACTACCCGGCGCTCCTGGTCGAGACCTCGCTGCAGGACACTCGGGTGCTCTACGCCGAGCCCGCCAAGTGGGTCGCGCGGCTGCGCGCGGTCACCGGAGAGCGCTGCGATGTGCTGCTCAAGACCGAACTGGCGGCCGGCCATGCCGGCGTCTCCGGGCGGTATCAGGCGTGGCGTGAGCGCGCCTTCACCCTCGCGTGGATCCTCGACCGGATGGGCCGCTCCTCCTGAAAAGACCCTGAGATTACTGGGTCGGTGCAACTTTGTCGGGAGTCGGCTCGTCTCCACCGGTAACAAGGGCCCACCCGCGCGGGAATCGAACCCCGAGGACCAGCGTTTGGGCCGCAAGTGCGGCGGCCACGGGGGACGCCCACGCTGAGGAGGATGGCTATGTCGACCGCAACGCCGACCCGCCGCGGGCGCGAGATCGAGGGACGCGACAGCGTCGGCCTCTATCTCGACGAGATTGCCCGCAATCCGCTGCTCGATGCTGCCGGCGAGGTGGAACTCGCCAAGACCATCGAGGCTGGGCTGCTCGCCGAGGAACTGCTTGCCGAGGGCCGCTATGGCCGTCGCAAGGGCGGTGCCCCGAGCCGGGCAACCAAGGAAGAGCTCGAGTGGCTGGCCGAAGAGGGCCGCAAGGCCGTCGACCACTTCGTCACCGCCAACCTGCGCCTGGTCGTCTCGATCGCCCGCAAGTACGGACGCTCCCAGATGCCGATGCTCGACCTCATCCAAGAAGGCAACACCGGCCTGATCCGCGCGGTGGAGAAGTTCGACTACACCAAGGGCTACAAGTTCTCGACCTACGCAACCTGGTGGGTCCGCCAAGCCATCACCCGCGGAATCGCCCAGCAGGCCCGAGTGGTGCGGCTGCCCGTGCACGTGGTGGAGGAGCTCAACCAGGTGGGCGGTGCCCGCCGGTTGCTGGAGCGCCAACTCGGCCGTGATCCCGACCCGCAGGAGATCGCCGATGAGCTGGGTATCGCGGTGGACCGAGTGCTCGATCTGCTGGCCTGGGGACGCGACCACATCAGCCTGGACTCCCCCATCGACGAAGACGGCGACACCTCGCTCGGCGACCTGATGGCTCAGGCGAGCCAACCGGGCCCCGACCTCAACCTGCTCGACGTCGAGTCACGGGAGCGGTTGAACTCCCTGGTCGGCCAGCTCGATGAGCGTGCCGCCGACATCATCCGGTCTCGCTATGGCCTGACCGACGGGCGCCAGCACAAGCTGGCCGACATCGGTGTCCGGCACGGCATCTCCGCCGAGCGAGTTCGCCAACTGGAGCGCGAGGCACTGCAGAAGCTGCGCCGCTTCGCCGACCCGGATCTGGCCCACGAACCTGCGGCCTAGTCACCCGCACCGGCCTCTCCGTTCGAGCCCGCTAGTCCCTTTCCTGGCTTAACGTAGAGACCAACAACGAGAAGACCTCCGTCGCCCTCCGACGGAGGTCTTCTTGCGTGCCGGTGTTGTCGATGACGTAGGTCGCGAGGGCGAGGCGCTGGGCACGGCTCGCTTGGGCGCCGATGCGGGCTCGTGCGTCCACCTCGGTCATGCCGCGCTGCTCGACGAGGCGGCGTACCTGGGTCTCCACGGGGACGTCTACGACGATCAACGCGTCGAAGTCCCCTGCCTGCCCGGTCTCCACCAAGAGCGGGTGGTCATAGACGACCAGGACGCCAGGAGGGGCGACCTCGGCAAGCTCGGCGACCCGGGCCGCGATGCGCGGGTGGGTGATCGCCTCAAGCTCGCGTAGGCGAGCCGGGTCACTGAACACCACTGAAGCCAACGCGCCGCGATCGAGCCGACCGTCGGGGCCGAGCACCTCGGCACCGAACGCCGTCGCGATCTCAGCCAAGGCCGGTTGCCCGGGCTCGACCACGTCACGGGCGACCGCGTCGGCATCGATGACGTAGGCACCCAGCTCGCGCAGGAGGGACGCAACGGAGCTCTTCCCGGCTCCGATGCCTCCCGTCAGCCCTACGCGCACGGGGCCAGCCTAGGGGTCAGCGGCGGACCTTCACCGATGCTGACGTCGCCACCAGATTCGTGTACCCGGGCCGGCGATAGGTCACCTGGCAGGACAACCGATCGCCGACATCGGACTTGCGGATCTTGTACTTCAGCCCGGTGGCCCCGCGAATCTTCTTCCCATTGCGCAGCCACTGCACCAGGGTTTGCGTGGCGGCCGGCGAGACAGCGCCAACCTTGCAGGTCAAGACCTTGCCGACGCGCGGCTTGCCACTGACCTTGGGGCGGGTGACCAGCCGCAGCGTGCCTGGCAGGATCCGCTTCGCCGACGAGGTGGCCTCGGCGGTGATCATGCCGGTCTTCGCCGCGCTGACCCGCACCGAGATCCAAGCACCCAGATCGGCGGCAACGGGTCGATAGGTCGACGCCGTAGCACCCGGGATCGCGGTGCCAGCGCGCAGCCATTGATAGCTCACGGTGACATCCGCCGGGTCCCAGGTGCCGGGGTTGGCGGTCAGGACGCCGCCGACCACTGGTGCCCCGGAGACGCTGGGGAGCACGACGTTGGTCACCGGACGCGGCTGCGCCTTGCTGCCGTAGACCATCGGCACCGAGAGTCGGGCGTCGACGCCAGCGACGGCATTGATGACCACGGCCTTGGCAGGATCGGTGACCATGGTGCCGTCACCGCCGGCCCAGTAGTGATCACCCTTGTGGCACTTCGCTCCGTTATCGGCAACGCGGATGAGGTATTGGCCGGTCGAAAGACCGCCCACGTTGAAGCGCCCGGTTTGGGCCCACATCATGCGACGGGTCAGTGAGTCGTCCAGGGTGACCAACTCGATCTCACACTCCAGCGCACGGCCGCGTGTGTCCACGAGCCGTCCGGCGAGCGATCCACCGAGCCGCAGCCGCGCGTCGATGTCGTCGACGCGCTCCCCCCAGCCGACGGTGACGAGCGTCGCTCCGGCCGGCCCAGCACCCTCCGCGATGTCGTTGTAGTACTCCGCGGCGCTCACGGCGGGGCCACTCGACCGGGCAAACTCGACCCGATAGCTGCCCGGCGCCAAGCCCCGGATGAGGTATGCGCCGGTTGCATCCGCATAGCTCCGACCCTTGACCTCTCCCGTCGCCGGGTCGATGGCAGTGACCGTGCGGTCGTAGTACGTCGCACCGAAGGGCAGTCGCACCGACCCACTGATCGAACCGCCCTTGCGGTAGACCAGCGTGCCGATCGCCGTCGGCTCGCCGACCGTGACGGAGACCGCGGTGGCCTCGGCCAGGTCGGGAGTTAACTCGGCTGCTCCCCCGTCATACAGCTGCTCTCCACCGAGGCAGTTGGAGTAGTAAAGCGGCATGACTCGCACCAGGTAGTTGCCCGACGTCAAGCCACCGATGGTGAAGCCTCCGTGGGCGTCGGTCATCGCGGCCCGGGTGACGAGATGACCATCGGGGGTGAATGCCTGCACCTGGCAATAGCCCAACCCCTGCCCCGCAGCATTGCGGAGCACTCCCTTGATGGATCCGCCAGCGACCAGCGCGGCGTCCACACCGGTCCGGGACTCGTCCTCGGCCAGGTCCACCGACGTCGCGGCCCCAAGCCCCTCCTCCTCGGCCACACCGTCGTAGAACTGAGCAGCAGCGAAGGCGAAGCCGCTAATCCGGTTGAACGTGACGCGGTAGGAACCCGCGGACAGGCCCATAACTCGGTAGCTTCCCGAGCTGGAGAGTCGTCCGACACTGACCACCTGTTCGGTGGCGATGTCGCGGACGACGAATCGGCGGTCATAGCGGCCCGCCCCGTCGGGCAGTGTGACCTGGCCGGAGATCTGGGCCTGCACGTCGTAGGTGAGCTCGCCCAGGTCGAGTTGGTCCCCAAGCTGCGCGGAGATCGGGGTGGCCGCCGATGGGTCGGAGGCCAGGATGTCCGCACCGGAGGCGTAGTAGGCCGGAGTGATCCGGCAGCCGTCGTAGCCCGGCTGAAGGGCGATCTTGTAGTCGGCCGACGTGAGCCCACCGACGGTGAAGCTGCCGTCTCGAGCAATCTCGGCCGAGCGAGTCACCAGGTTGGGTCCAGTCGCCTGAACCCTGCAGCGGAACAGCGGCTGCCCATCGGTCCCGATAACCCGCCCACTCACCGCTCCACCGGCCGCGAGCGTCGCATCAATGCCGGTGCGCTGCTCGTTGTTGCCCAGCGTGACCGCAAGCGCGGAGGTAGGCCCGACATGTTCGGCGACATCGTCAAAGAACTCCGCTGCCGCGAAGGCCTCGCCGCTGACTCGGTTGAAGGTCACCCGATAACTTCCGGCGGCCAACCCCACAAAGCGGTAACCCCCGGAGCGGTTGAGCCGCGCCCCGTCGATGAACTCGCCGGTCGTGGCGTCGCGCAGGACGACCATGCTGTCCAGCCAGGGGCCCGAGCCTTCCGGCCGCTCCACCGTGCCAGAGATCGAACCCCCCTCAACGTAGGTGAGGTTGCCGAGATCGGTGGACTCACCCAGCGTGACCGAGACGCCTGTTGCGGCTTCATCGCGCCCGTCGAGGGTGGGGTTTCCTGCGTAGAACTGCCAGCCGGCGCGGCAGTTGCCCCGGTGGTAGCTCACCACGCGCACGAGGTAGGAGCCGGTGCTCAGCCCGGGGATCGTGAAAGCGCCATCCTGATCTGTCTCACCGGAACGAGTGACCAAAGCGCCGTCCTCGGTGTAGGCCTGCACCTGGCACCACGCGAGGCCGACACCCTGCGAGTTCTGCAGGACGCCGTGGAGTTCGCCGCCGATCCGCAACGCATCGTCGACACCCAGGGTCTGCTGGCCACCGACGACCTCGACCACGTGGCCGGCGTCGACACCGGCTCCCTCGGCTACGTCTTGGTAGAACTGGGCCGCGGTCAGCGAGTAGCCGCTCACCCGGTCGATGCTGACCCGGTAAGAGCCGTCGTCTAGGCCGAGGATCTGATAGTCGCCGTTGGCGTCGACCCGCGCACTGCCGGCGATCTCTCCCTGCTCGTCGATCGCTCGCACACGAGGCTGGGCATCCACTGCCCCGTCGGGGAGGTCGATGTGCCCGGAGATGCCGGGGAGCTGAGCCAACTGAGCATCCACATCGGCAACGGTCAATCCGCTGCCCACCTCGATATCGGTGGCCCGCCACACGGCTGAGGCATCCTCATAGAACTCCGTGCGCAGGCCCGGGGCGGAAAAGCGCAGCCGATAGGTGCCGGGCCGCAACTGCCCGAAGGAGTAGCTGCCATCTGCTTCGGTCCACGTGCTGTGCTCAGGCCCCCATTCCTCGGGAGCACCCACCGACTCCACATAGGCCTGCACGCGCACGTGGGCCACGGGACCGCTGCCATCGGTGACCACACCCGAGATGTCGCCGTATTCGACAAGGGTCTGCTCGATGGTTGTGGTCTGCCCTTCGACCACGTCAACGTCATCCCACTCGCCGTTGGTGCGGCCGTTGTAGCAGAGGTAGGGGTAGTCCTCAGCCCAGAAGCAGACGCGATAGCTGCCGGCCTCGACGGTGGCCTCGAAGGTCCCATCCGAGGAGGTCTCGTAGGCAACCTCAGACCACTCCTCCCACGCCGGGTTGAACTGTTCGACGTGCATCGCGGCCAGGCTGGTGAAGGCTCCTCCGCCCGGGGCCGACAAGGTCGCCGAAATCGTCCCGACACCGGCCGCTTGAGCGGGCAGGATGCCGCACAGGCTGGCAATCAGCGCGATGACGACCGCTGCAGCCCAACGGGCGGGCACCAGGATCCAGGAACTCAGCAGGCCAAACGTTGGCACGGTCTCCCCATTTCACGTAAAAACGCCCGAGCGAAGGCGTTGCGCTGCAGTGTAGGGGAGCCTGCAGCTCTGTGCCGCAGATCCGGAAACTTGTGACAATCGGGCCTCAGCGGTCCAGCCCAGTGCCCATGTCAGACTGTGCCGGTGCCGCCCGGGATGAAGCAGACCATCGACGCGGCTAGGCGCTACCGTCGCCACACACTCGCCCTCTGGTGCGCGATCCTGGCGCCGTTGGCATGGTTGCCCGGCGGCTTTTCCCGGTTCGTGTTCGCCAAGCTTCTGGTCCTCGCGGTTGCCGCGGTGCTCGCGGCCACCGTGGCGCGTCCGGACCGACTCCCCACCCGACTCTGGCTGTGGGTGGCCGCCGGCGGCCTGATCTTCGTGCTCGCTGCGATCGCGGGCGGCACACCCGTCGCTTCGCTGCTGGGGCGCTGGCCGCGCTATGAGGGTCTGCCGGTCCTCGCGACGTATGCCGCGGCCGCGTGGCTGGGTGCGGCGCTGGCCGGCCCTACTTCGCGGCGTCTGCGCGACCTGCGCAACGCGCTGGCCACCCTCGGTGTGGTGCTCGCTGTGGCGGCCGCGCTGGAACTGATGGGTTGGTCGCCCCTGGGTCCGTCGAGTCTCGACCGCACCGGCTCGTTGCTGGGCAATGCCACCGATCAGGGCATGGTCGGGCTGATGGTCGCCGCGACGCTCGCGCCCAGCGTGGGCAAGCGGCGACCCTGGTGGACCGCCGGAGCCTTGGCCGGGGTGGTCGTCGTGATCCTCTCCGGCTCGCGTGCGTCGTTGCTGGCGCTGCTGGTCGTTGGGCTTGCCTTGGCGCTCCTCCAGCGGCGCGCGCTCGCTCGCACCCTGCTGCCTGCATTAGGTGCCGTGACGTTGCTGGCGCTGACGGTGCCGGCCATGCGCGATCGGTTGGCCTCCCTGCAGACCGTTGAAG
>JBAQXA010000639.1:0-5659 GCA_049299195.1 Nocardioides sp. | reverse complement strand
GTGCAAGTCGTCGAGGGCCTTATTGGCGTCGTCCAGCGAGTAGACCTGCTTGTGCAGGGACACCTTGCCGGCCGCAGCCAGATCCATGAGCTCGGACAACTCGGTGTAGTTGCCGACAAGCGATCCGACGATCGCGATCTCCGAGAAGATGATCTGCAACGCCGGGACGTTGACCATGCCGCCGTAGCCGACGACGTAGTAGGTGCCACCGTTGCGGATCATGTTGGGACCGGTATCGGTCGTGCCGTGCTCGGCCACGAAGTCGATCACGGCATGGGTGCCGAGACCGCCGGTGAGGTCCTTGACGGCGGAGACGGCGTCGTCCTTGCCGTCCACCACGTGATCGGCACCGATCTCCTTGGCCAGTGCAAGCGCCTCGGGGTTGGTGTCGACAACGATGATCTCGGTCGGGGACATGGCCTTCAGGGACTGAATGGCGATGTGGCCCAGACCGCCCGCGCCGATGATCACGCAGGAGGTGCCGGCCTGAAGCACCGGGACCGCCTTCTTGACCGCGCGGTAGGCCGTGATGCCAGCGTCGGCCAACGGCGCGACGTCGACCGGCTCGAGAGAGTCGTCGAGCTTGATCAGGGAGCGTTCGCCCGTGAGCAGGTACTCGGCGTAGCCACCGTCGGCGGCGAGACCCGGGAACACGTTGTTCTCGCAGTACATGTCTTCACCGCGGCGGCAACCTGCGCAGACGCCACAGGTGATCAGCGGGTGACAGATGACCTTGTCACCGGGCTGAACCGTGCTGACGGCGGAGCCGACCGACTCCACCCAGCCCGCGTTCTCGTGTCCGATCGTGTAAGGCAACAGGGTCCCGTCGGCATCGAGGGTCTGCTCCCACACGCGCTCGATGACGTGCAGGTCGGTGCGGCATACACCCGCGGCACCCACCTTGATCACGACGTCGTGCGGGCCCACTACCTCGGGCTTGGGAACGTCTTCGATGACGAGTTGCTTGTCGTACTCGTGCAGCCGTGCTGCCTTCATGCAACTTCTCCTTGCTTCTGCTTCAGGTCCGTTTGGATGTCGGGTAGGAACGATGGAGCGGAACTCGCGGGGGCGGATCCGGGGTAGCGCTCGTTGATGAGGGTGCGGCACATCACGCCGTTGCCCTCAAACGAGATGGCCATGACGCTCGCCGAGCGACGGTGGTGACGAAGCTTGTCCGCCTCCACCGGCCGACCGTCGGCCGCCACGAGGAAGGGCTGATCGCCCTCGGCACTCAGCCCAATCTCGTGACGGGTGCTGAGGTACTTCGCCTTCCCGGCCGGAGCCAGGGCGATTGCCTCGCCCAGGCTCAGGTCGGTCAGCGCTACCTCACGTGCGCGAAATGCCTCGTTGCGTTCGATCTCCTTGCACACCAGCTCCTGACGGATCAGGAACTGCTTGCGGGCAAAGCGGTCACGCAACGCGTCCAGGTCCTCCACGGCGTCGGAGAAGACGTCGGCGAACGACGTCCCCTCCGACATCGCGGAGTTGATCTTGTCGGCCTCGAAGTGACCTTCGAGGTTGACCCGGACATGACCCGGCCCGACCACCTTCTCGGCGGCTCGGCGCACGTCGTCGACCATGAGGTAGGTGAAGTTGGGTGCGCAGAAGTACTGCGGCAACTGCATGTGAACGACAACGTCGTCCCCGGTCACCTCAACGTCGCGGATGAAGCCCATCTGCGTGACGGGCTCATCCACCTCAGGGTCATAGACGTGCTCGAGTTCAGCGAGCACCAGGTCGGCAGTGGGCATGGAGTCTCAGACCGTGGCTTCGGTTCCGACAACGCCGGCGGGCACCTCGAGGCCGTAGAGCCGTGCTGCGTTGAGGCCCAGGACCTTCGCC
Source organism: Nocardioides sp. (assembly GCA_049299195.1). Classification (GTDB taxonomy): domain Bacteria; phylum Actinomycetota; class Actinomycetes; order Propionibacteriales; family Nocardioidaceae; genus Nocardioides. The sequence goes on along the minus strand of JBAQXA010000639.1, from coordinate 3,817 downwards.
TTGGCGACATCGGAGATGCCGAAGCCGTACTCGGCCTGCATGTCCTCGGGGATGTCGAAGGAGAGGAACTTCTCGATCAGCCAGCGGGGGGTCCAGATCGCGTAGTCCGAGCCGAACAGGATCTTGTCCTCGCCGATCCAGTAGAGGAGCTCACCCATGATCTGGGCGAAGTAGCGCGGCCGGCTGTGGATGAACGGCATGGCGACGGCCATACCGGCATACACGTTGGACTCCTGGGTGGCGATCCAGCAGAAGTCCTCCAGGCGCGGCAGCCCGATGTGCTCCACGATGAAGTTGAGGTTCGGGAAGTCGGTGGCCACGTGATCAACGTCGTGGACATCGAAGGCATCGCGATCCAGCGGCCAGACCGTGGGGCCCTTGTGGACGTGGACGTTCTTGATGCCGAGCTCCTCGGACTTCTCCAGGTAGCGGTAGGTCGCGGCGTCGGCCAACGAGTAGCCACGCGAGTCGCCCTGCCACTCAGCGGTGTAGAGCTTGACGCCCTGGATCTTGCGCTCGGAGCACTCACGCTCAAGATCTTCCAAGCCCTTGTCGCCCATCCGCGGGTCCCAAGCGGTGTTGCAGATCGCGCGGCCGGGGTTCTCGGCCTCAAGCTCCAGGCCTTCCTTATGGCGGCGGAAACCGGTGTGGTAGAACTCGCCCAGGATCGTCGGGTTCATGATCGCGACGTCGACGCCGCCATCCTCGAACAGATCCTTGATGAAGTGCTCCTTCTCGATCTTCGCGAAGCGCTCCTTGGGCCACTTCTCCTCCTCAGGAGAGAGGCCGTTGTGGTAGTCGAAGAAGCACTGGGTCCAGCCGCGACCCCAGTCGTTCTTGCAGTTCTCTTCCGAGCCATCCCAGATGTGCACGTGCGCATCGACGATGAAGTAATTCTTGCCGTCCCTGGTGATCACTAAGTCCTCCTCGGGCCTGAGTGGCCACTGCCGTGTCTGAACAACCGCCCTGGTGTACGGGCAGACGAATACAACTGCGAGTGAAGGCGTCCGGCAAGTGCCTGTCGACCCATCGCACGCGCTGGTGACAGGCCGTTCCACGTCTGCCGGAAACCGGCACCATTCATTCTGTTTTCGTCCAGTCGCCACTCTCCCGCGCTTGCGATTCTCAGTCAATGCTCAGGTCCGGGCCCAGGTCTGGCCCCAGGTTCTGGGCGCGGCCGACCACCCGCAGGAGGTGCTCTGGGCCCGGGTTGTCCGCGGGATTCCGGCAGGGGTGGACTGGCAGCCTCTCCGCGGCTCTGTCTCAATTTGCGACGCGGGAATCCGTTGACGTGACTCAGCTCACAGGTCACCATCGAAGAGGCCACCTGAGGCCATCGAGTACCGAACACCCAGGAGATGACCATGCAGACCGAGACCATCATCATCATGATCGTGGGGCTGATCTCGCTGTCCCTCATCCGCCTGATCGTCGGAATGGTTGGCCGCGAGTTCCGCGTGGACCACTCCGCCGCACAGGTCTCCGATCGGTTCCAGCCGAGCGCGGCGGCCGCCCTGGCCAGCGTCGACATGGAGCCTCGCCCGCGGGTGACCCGTGGCACGGGCCGCAACCGGCACCTGCTCTACTTCCCGCCCATCGAGGGCGAAGCTCAGGCTTCCTGACCCCGACCTTCTCGGGCCGGCGGGCTTAGAACTCGCCGGTGTCGATGTCGTAGGTCTTGATCTTGCGATAGATCGACGCCCGCGAGATGCCGAGCGCATCCGCGGCCAACTGCTTGTCACCACGCGTCGCCCGCAGCGCCTCCACGATGGCCTCCCGGGCCATCCATTCCAACGGCGAGAGCTTGCGGCGTACGCCGGACCCAAACCCAGCGGGCAAGTCCGAGACGTCGAGGGTGTCTCGCGTCCCCTTGACGTTGCCGACGGCCAGGGTCATCACCTCGACCACCTCGGTGAAGTTGCCCGGCCAGGGTTCACGGACCAACTTGTTCATCAAGGCCGGCGTCACCGCGCGGATCCGGTCGCCGGAGAGGCGGCGCAACATGATCGGCAGGATCTGATGCAGATCCTGCACCCGGCTGCGCAGGGGCGGCAGCACCACGATCGGGATGCCGGCGCTCGCCAGCGTGGTCTGCACATCGTCTGGTGGGGTGAGCGCGGAGCCACCGAGCGGCGAGGTGGCCGCCGGGTGTCGTGACTGCAGGGTCAACGCAAGCCAGCCACAAGATCCTGAGGCCCGGGCGGCCTCCTCTTGAACCGCGACCATGAGCGTCTCAAGGTCCGCCGGATCCAAGGCGTCCACCGCGCGCAACAGGCCCGGCCGGCCGCCGCGCCACTCATCGAGGAGCTCGGCGACGCTCGCCCGGTCGGGCTGAGTCGCGTCCCAGGTCAGCAACGTGCGGCCGGGGAAGGATTCGGCGGCGATGGCCTCCACGAGGAAGCGCTTGCCGGTGCCCGGCTCGCCGATGAGACAGACGGGCAGTCGACCGGCCGCGAGGCGACGCACCATCACGGTCGGTCCCACGGTGACCGGGGACAACCCTTGGAACGCCACCGGGCTCAGCTCACGGGTATCAGGGGGGCCTTCGGACTTGGGCCGGGCACCCGCCTCGGAGTGGCGGATGATGATAACCGCGCCGGACAACTCGCCGCGACTGCTCCGCACGGCGCGCAGCTTCAGCGGCACCACCCCCAGGCCTCCGGTCAGGAGCGGGAGGTCGGCCTCTTCTCGACTGATCAGCGCGTTCTCCACCATTGGCCACATCTCTTCGCGCCCCAACCCACCCAGCCGGCGGTGGGCCGAACCGCTCCCGATGAAGGCCTCCCCGCTGATGGCCAGCACCTGGTCCTCGCGATTGCGGCTCGCGACGAGGTACTCGTGCAGCAGCTCTTGCGCCCCGCGGCTGGACATCTGCATGAGCCCCTCTTCGATCACGCTGGCGGCCTGGCGCGCCAGCGCGGAGAGGGCCGGGTGGGCACGGTCTGCCCACGTCGTGATGTCGAGGACGCCGAGCTGGCGTCGAGTCACGGGGTCGCGAAGCGGGACGCCATAACAAGCGAACGCCTGCAGGCTCTCGTTGAAGTGCTCGAAACCCACCACGCTCTGGGTGGCCTTGCCCTCCAGTGCGGTGCCGATGCCGTTGGTCCCGACGTAGCGCTCGGCGTAGTTGAACCCGGGCGCCAGAAGGGCGTTGTCGAGCCGCGACTCGAGGTTCGGCTCGCCGGAGCGGCGGATCAGGACCTTGCCGCGGCTGTCGGCGAGCACCACGGTGATCGGTGAGCCGAGGACGTCCTCCTGGACCCGGCCGATCACCGGCTCGGCGGCCCGAACCAGGCGGCTCGCCAGGTTGATGTTGTCGTCGTAAGGGGTCGACAGGCCCGAGGTCAGCGCGCCCTCGTCATAGGAGCGCCGCCACGAGGCCACGATCTCTTCGCGAACCCCCGAGGCCGGGAGTGGTTCGGCCGTGTCCTCGCCGCCCAGAAGTCGCTGCCGCGCGCGCGCCAGGATCTCGGTCCAGGACCTGCCCTCGCCGGTCACGCGGCCGCTCCTGTCTCAAAGTGAGACGGGTTGCGGGGGTGCTCCGGTGTGATGGTGGATATGCCAACGGCATGTGATGGAGGAGACCCACGATGACGCAGCTGACGCGCGAGCCTGCCAACGGGGCGGAGGGGAAACCGCGGAGCGGAAAGTCGGCAAAGGACGACGCTCCCGCCCGCAGGATGCTCAACACTGCGGTGAACGTCACCGAGACACTGACGATCATCGCCGAAGACCCCCACGGGGTCCCAGCCAAAGTCTTGGCGCGGCGACTGGGTCAAAGCCTCTCCACCACCTATTACGCCTTGCAGACGCTCAC
>JBAQXA010000638.1:0-14723 GCA_049299195.1 Nocardioides sp. | reverse complement strand
GACGGCAAGATCGCCGGTGACGTGGCCGATGACGTGTGGGACGTCGCCGGCTGGGTCTCGCCCAACCCCGGCGGGGTGGGGCCGATGACGCGCGCGATGTTGCTGGCCAACGTCGTGTCGATCGCGGAGAAGCAGCTTTCTTGAACGCTGGCCAACCGCCGCCACCGCCGGACGGCTTCGGCTCGGACCGATGGTGGCCGGCACGCCTGGGCGGTGTCCTCTTCCTCTTGGTCCTCGTGGCCACCCTCACCGGGGTCGCGGTGGTCGCCACCGGACGCTGGCGTTGGGGGACCCGGCTGATCGGTGTGGCGCTGCTGTCCGCGGCGGCGCTACGCGGCGGCGTACGCTCCGATCACGCCGGCATGCTCGCCGTGCGACCGCGCGCCCTCGACGTGACCGTGCTCGGCGCGGTGGGCGCCGCCATCATCGCCCTGTCGATCTCCATCCCCGAGCAGCCGCTCTAAGCGCGGCTGCCCCGGAGATGGCCCAGACCCGGGGCTGGCCCAGATCCGGGGGAAGTCGAACTAGATCAGCCCGAGCTCAGTGACCGCGGCTCGCTCCTCGGCGAGTTCGGCGACCGAGGCGTCGATCCGGGTGCGGGAGAAGTCGTCGATGTCCAGGCCCTGGACGATCTCCCAGTCGCCGCCCGAGGTGGTGACCGGGAAGGACGAGATGAGGCCTTCCGGCACGCCGTAGGAGCCGTCGGAGCAGACCGCCATGGAGACCCAGTCGCCAGCGGCCGAGCCCAGCAGCCAGTCGCGCGCCGCATCGACGGTCGCCGAGGCGGCCGAGGCAGCCGACGAGGCGCCGCGGGCCTCGATGATCGCCGCGCCGCGCTTGGCCACGGTCGGGATGAAGGTCGACTCGATCCACTCCTGGTCACCGACGACCTCGGCGGCGTTGCGGCCGCCAATCTCGGCGTGGAAGAGATCGGGGTATTGGGTGGCCGAGTGGTTGCCCCAGATCGTCATCTTCTTGATGTCGCTGACGCTGGCGCCGGTCTTGGCCGCCACCTGCGAGATCGCCCGATTGTGGTCGAGACGGGTCAGCGCGGAGAAGCGGTCGCGGGGGATGTCGGGGGCGTTGGTCATCGCGATCAGGGCATTGGTGTTGGCCGGGTTGCCGGTCACGCCGATCCGGATGTCGTCGGCGGCCACCTTGTTGAGCGCCTTGCCCTGGGCGGTGAAGATCGCGCCGTTGGCCGACAGCAGGTCGCCGCGCTCCATCCCGGCGGTCCGGGGCCGGGCGCCGACGAGGAGCGCCAGGTTGGCGCCGTCGAAGATCTTCTCCGGGTCGTCGCCGGTGACGACACCGGCGAGCGTTGGGAACGCGCAGTCGTCGAGCTCCATGACGACACCCTCGAGCGCCTTGAGTGCCGGGGTGATCTCCAGCAGTCGCAACTCGATCGGGCGATCAGGGCCGAGCAGTGATCCGCTCGCGAGACGGAACAGCAGGCTGTAGCCGATCTGACCGGCCGCGCCGGTGACGGCAACCTTGAGGGGCGCGCTCATCTGGACTCCTTGATTCCGGGGTGGTGACCGGCTCCGACGCTAGCAGTCTGTGCGGTCGCGGAAGCGTCCGGGTGTCATGCTGTGCGGGTGCTGATTCCCAGGGCGTTGCGAGCCGGCCGAGGCATCCTCGGCGCCCTGGCTATGGCGCTGATCGTGACCGGTTGCGGGGCCGGGGCCACCCCCGAGCAGATCGGGCCGCAAGGCATCGATGGACTCATCGTGCCGAACCCGTCGCCAGACCCCGACGGCTTCTCCCGGCAGCCCGACTCCCCCTGGCTCGGCGGCACGACCGGCACGGTCGCCTCGACCGGCGGCATACCCCTGAGCTTTAGCCGGCTGGCCACTACCAAGGTCGCCGGCATCACCACGGTCCCGGTCGAGCTGCTTGCCGACGGTGGACGATCCGGCCGCCTCGTCAGTTGGTATGCCGTGGATCGCGCCGGCAACGTCTGGCTGTTTGCCGAGCAGTCCAGCGGCATCTTCGGCGACCGCGACTGGCGTGCGGGGGAGGGCGGGGCCCGCCCGGGCGTCGCGGTGCCCGCCAATCCGCGGCGTGGCGACGGCTTCCTCTCCGAAAAGGTGCCCGGTGGACCCCACGATCGGCGGTCCACCTTGCGGGTGGCCAAGACCGATCCCGACTATGCCGAGACGTGCCCCGGTTGCGTCGAGTTCGAGATCACCACCAGCCTTGGCCACAGGCTGCGCGCCACCTATCAACAAGGGGCGGGACTGATCCGCCTCGATCCCTTGGGCGGGTGGCCCGAGGTTTAGGGTTGGGCCGTGAGCGAGACGCCTGCCAGCCAGCCAGCCATCATTTACACCCACACCGACGAGGCGCCACTGCTGGCGACCTACTCGCTGCTGCCGATCGTCTCGGCCTACGCCGCCCAGGCAGGGGTCCCGGTCGAGACTCGTGACATCTCGCTGGCCGGTCGGATCATCGCGGTCTTCGGCGACCGGCTCACCGACGACCAGCGCCAAAGTGATGCGCTGGCCGAGCTAGGCGAGCTGGCAAAGACTCCGGGCGCCAACATCATCAAGCTCCCCAACATCTCCGCCTCCATCCCGCAGCTCAAGGCGGCCATCGCGGAGCTGCGTGCGCAGGGCTACGACCTGCCCGACTATCCCGACGACCCCAAGACCGAGGAGCAGCGCGACGCCCGCGCCCGCTACGACAAGGTCAAGGGCAGCGCCGTCAACCCGGTGCTCCGCGAAGGCAACTCCGACCGACGCGCTCCGGCATCGGTCAAGCAGTACGCCCGCAAGCACCCGCACTCGATGGGCGCCTGGAGCGCCGACTCCCGCACCAACGTGGCGACGATGGGCGTTGACGACTTCTGCGCCAACGAGAAGTCGGTGGTCATCGAGGCCGACGACACGCTGCGGATCGAACACCGCGGCAGCGACGGCAGCGTCACCGTCCTCAAGGACGGCTTGACCGTGCTGGCCGACGAGATCATCGACGCCACCGTCATGGAGGTCGCCTCGCTTCGGGCGTTCTTGGCCGAGCAGATCGCCCGCGCGAAGGCCGATGACGTGCTCTTCTCGGTGCACCTCAAGGCCACGATGATGAAGGTCTCCGACCCGATCATCTTTGGCCACGTGGTCGAGACCTTCCTGCCCGAGGTCTTCGCGTCATACGGGGAGGTGCTGGCAGCGGCGGGGATCAGCGCCAACGACGGCTTGGCCGCCGTGCTGTCCGGGGTTGCCGAGCTGCCCCAGGGTGCGGAGATCACGGCCGCGATCGAGGCTGGCCTGGCGGCCGGACCGCGCCTCGCGATGGTCAACTCCGACCGGGGCATCACCAACCTGCACGTCCCCTCCGACGTCATTGTCGACGCATCGATGCCCGCCATGATCCGCGCCAGCGGCCACATGTGGGGCCCCGACGGCGCCGAAGCCGACACCCTTGCGGTGTTGCCGGACTCTTCGTATGCCGGCATCTATCAGGTCGTCATCGATGACTGCCGCGCCCATGGGGCCTTCGACCCAGCGACGATGGGCTCGGTGCCCAACGTCGGGCTGATGGCCCAGGCAGCCGAGGAGTACGGCTCGCACGACAAGACCTTTGAGATCGCCGCCGACGGCGTGGTCGCGGTGGTCGATTCGAGTGGCCGCACGCTGCTGGAGCATGCCGTCTCCGCTGGGGACATCTGGCGGGCCTGCCAGACCAAGGACGTGCCGGTCCGCGACTGGGTGAAGCTGGCCGTCACGCGGGCTCGCGCCACCGGTGCCCCGGCCGTCTTCTGGCTCGACGAGGCCCGGGCTCACGACGCCAACCTGATCGCCAAGGTCAACGCCTACCTGCCCGACGCCGACATCGTGGGCGACGCCGACGGGTTGGACATCCGGATCCTGGCGCCTGCCGACGCGATCGCATTTTCCCTCGACCGGATTCGCCGGGGTGAGGACACGATCTCGGTCACCGGCAATGTGCTGCGTGACTACCTGACTGACCTGTTCCCGATCCTCGAGCTCGGCACCTCCGCCAAGATGTTGTCGGTGGTGCCGCTGATCAACGGCGGCGGCCTCTTTGAGACCGGCGCGGGCGGTTCGGCGCCCAAGCACGTGCAGCAGTTGGTCGAGGAGAACTACCTGCGCTGGGACAGCCTCGGCGAGTTCTTCGCGCTGGCCGCGAGCTTCGAGCACTACGCCACACGCACCGGCAACGCCCGGGCCCAGGTGCTGGCCGACACGCTCGACCGCGCCACCGGCACGTTCCTCGACGAGAACAAGTCTCCGGCCCGTCGCGTCGGCCAGATCGACAACCGCGGATCGCACTTCTACTTGGCGCTCTATTGGGCCCAAGAACTCGCGGCCCAGAGCACGGACGCTGATCTCGCCAGCGCCTTCGCTCCGCTCGCCGCAACATTGGCAGAGCACGAGCAGGCGATCGCCGCCGAACTCATCGCGGCCCAAGGAAGGCCGGTCGATATCGGCGGCTACTACCGCCCCGATGCGGCCAAGACCGAAGCCGTGATGCGCCCGTCGACCCTCTTCAACGACGCCCTCGCCAGTCTCAGCCGCTGAGCGCTACGGGTCCGAGCGGGAGACGCGCCGATGACGTATGTCGATGAGCGGCGTGGGTTTCTCGGCGTACCCGCGTGGATCGTCTCCTCGGTCGCCTTGGTGGCCGCCAATCTCGTGCCGATCGGCGCGGTGCTCGCTGGCCGAGCGGCGCTGGGTGACGTCTTCATGGTCTATTGGATGGAGAACCTCGTCGTCTGGCTCGTGACGATCGTCAAGATCGCAACGGCCACGGCGCCGTTAACGCTCGGGGATACCCACGAAGGGGCCGAGCCGACGGCCACGTGGGCCGGCAAGTCAGCCAGTCTCTCGCCGCGCTTCCACACGTTGGCCGCAGTCGGCCTGGCCGCCTTCTTCTCGCTCCACTTCGGCATCTTCACCGCAGTGCATGGGGCCTTTTCCTACCTGCTCGGCCAACTCGGCGGCTTCCACGGCTCGGTGAGCGATTGGACCCTGATCGCAGGCGCACTCCTGCTGAGCCACGTGATCTCGTTGGTGGTGAACTGGTTCGGCGTCCCTCGATTGGGGCAGACGCCTGAACGCTGGTCGGTGAGCCCGCAGGAGGCGATGATCGCGCCCTATCCGCGGATGGTGGTGCTGCACGTGGCGATCCTCGCGACGTTCTTCCTGCTGTTCGCCACTCTCGGCTTCGACGCAGTCCCGGGGGCTGACACCGGGCTGGTCCGCCCTCTGCTGGGGGTCACCATTTTGTGTGGGCTCAAGATCGCCGTAGACCTCACGCTCCACCTGCGCGAGCGACGCAGAGCGGCTGCGTGAGGTCCTTGCCGCGGTAGTGCGTCAGGCTGCGAGGCGAGCGGGAAGTTGCTCGTAGGCAGGGGCACGCGTGGGCTGCGGCACCACGATAGGCATGCGGGCGCCCGTCAGCGCGGGCTGTGGTGCCCGGCCTCGGTTGAGCCGCATGTGGAACAAGCTCCAGCAGAGTGCTGCGAGCACGCTGATGGCGAACCACCAGCCCAAAAAGATGATTGCGCTAACGGCGAATTCGCCGATCTGGGGCAGCACTGATTCCATGATTTTCTCCTGACCAGGGGGGATGGTCTTCGACCACCGGGGGGAGTGGTCGAACCGGATTTAGGCCGGTCACTGGACTGGACGGGTGGAGGGGCGACCGGTGACGCCGAATGTGGGAATTCGTCGGCTCGCACGGTGAGGATGACCCCGATGGGCTACGTCGTGGTCCGAACTAACTACTCCCAGCTGACGCCCGATTGCGGGTCAACACGACCGGCCTTGGGGGTGGGCACGGTTACTCTCCGAGAGTGGCGAAATATTCGATCTCCTTCGACTACGGCGCGATGCAGTTTCCCGACGAGGAGCTACCCGCCGTCGCCGAGGCAGCGCATGCAGTCGTGCGCGAGGCGAAGGCAGCTGGCGTGTGGGTTTTCGGCGGCGGCCTTGCGGAGCCAGACACGACGCGCGTGGTCACCGCCGATGGCTCGGTGACGGCGCTTCCACCGGTCCGCAAGACCCAGCACCTGGCCGGGATCACGATCGTGGATGTGCGTTCCGAGGCAGAGGCGATGGAGTGGGCAGCGCGGATTGCGGCGGCGTGCCGCTGCCCCCAGGAGGTGCGTGCCGTGATGGATGACCCGGAGTCCGGCCCTGGTTTCACAGGCGACCTTCGGGGCATCTCGATCACCGACGCCAATCTCAGCGGAGCCCGCATCATGCGCGCAGACTTGAGCGGGCTCGTGATGCGCGGAGTCGATGTGAGCGGGGTGGAGGTCGACTCGCCTTGGCTGCTGGAGGGAGGTGCGCGATTCACCGTGAACGGGGTGGACGTCACCGCCTTCGTCGACGCCGAACTCGACCGCCGCTTTCCCGGGCGCCAACTGCGGTGTGCCACCGATCCCGCTGGGCTACGTGCAGCCTGGCGTGCGCTGGAAACGGCGTGGGCCGCGACGGTGGCGCGCGCGGAAACGATGCCTGCCGGGTCGGTCGATCGATCCGTGGCCGAGGAGTGGTCGTTCGCTCAGACCCTGCGCCACTTGGTGATGGCGACCGACACCTGGCTCGGCAAAGCGATCCTGCAAGTGCCGCAGCCCTATCACCCGGCCGGCCTGCCACACGCCGAGTTCGCGGCAGACGGGGGAGACCTGTCGGCCTTTAAGCCCGAGCAGAGCTGGGACGACGTGCTCGCCGCGCGGGCGGATCGCCAGACGATGGTGCGCGACTTCTTGAGGACCGCGACCACTGAACTGCTCGCCGAGGAGCGCCCCAACCCGCACGCCCCGGCATACTCCGAAACGGTGCTCTCGTGCTTGCGCACCATCATGGAGGAGGAATGGGAGCACCACCGCTACGCCGTCCGCGACCTCGATGCCCTCGACTCGCCCGATGCGGTTAGGCCCACTGCGTGAAGGTTTGGAACAATCCCGGGCATGCCCCCGCACACCCCTGACTCAGCCAGTCCTGCCAAGCCCCGGGTGCTGTCGGGCATCCAGCCGACAGCGGACTCGTTCCACTTCGGCAACTATCTGGGCGCGGTGCGGCAGTGGGTGGACCTGCAGGCCGACTATCAGCCCTTCCTCTTCATCGCCGACCTGCACGCGATCACCGTCGAGCAGGACCCCAAGGTGCTGCACGAGCGCAGCCTGAAGGCTGCCGCGCAGCTGGTGGCGATGGGGATCGACCCCGCGACGTCGGCGATCTTTGTGCAGAGCCAAGTCCCGGCCCACGCGCAGCTTGGCTGGGTGCTGCAGTGCCTGACCGGCTTCGGCGAGGCGCGTCGGATGACCCAGTTCAAGGACAAGTCCGCCAAGGGTGGTGAAGGGGCGGCGAGCGTCGGCCTGTTTACCTACCCGATCCTCCAGGCCGCCGACATCCTGCTCTACCGCCCGCACTACGTCCCGGTGGGTGAAGACCAGCGGCAACACCTCGAGCTCACCCGAGACCTCGCGCAGCGGTTCAACCACCGCTACAAGAAGACCTTCCGGTTGCCCGAGCCCTACATCTTGAAAGCCACCGCCAAGATCACCGACCTCCAGGACCCGACCGCAAAGATGTCGAAGTCGTCGTCCTCCCCGCAGGGCATCGTCGAAATGCTCGACGACCCCAAGGTCTCGGCTAAGAAGATCCGCTCGGCGGTGACCGACTCGGAGACCGAGATTCGCTTCGACCCCGAGACCAAGCCGGGCGTGAGCAATCTGCTCACCATCTACTCGGCCCTCACCGGGCGCGGGATCGAGGAGCTGGAGCATGCGTATGCCGGTCAGGGCTACGGGGCGCTGAAGGGCGACCTCGCGGACGCTGTCGTCGAGTTCGTCACGCCGTTCCGTGAGCGCACCCTCGAACTGATGGCCGACCGGGCCCAGCTCGCCGAGATCCTGCGCGACGGTGCCGAGCGCGCGGGCGCGGTGGCCGAGGCCACCCTGCGCGACGTCATGGACCGGGTCGGCTTCGTGCCCCACGCGAGTCGCTAAGGTCGGGCCGTGCCGAACATCGGTGTTGCAGTCGGGCTGCCAGAACCCTGGGCCAGCCAGCTGCGTGAGTTCCGCACCGCGCTGGGTGACCCGACCGCCGAGTCGATCCCGAGTCACATCACGCTGGTGCCGCCGACCTACCTCGAGCTCGCCGAGCTACCCGACCTGCACCGTCAGCTGAGCGCCGCCGCCAAGACGTGCGCGCCCTTCCGCATCCACCTGCGCGGCACCGGCACCTTCCGGCCCATCTCCCCAGTGGTCTTCATCGCTCTGGCCGAAGGCATCAGCGGCTGCGAAGCGTTGGCCAACGCGGTGCGGCGCCCACCGCTAGACACCCCGCTCAAGTTCCCCTTCCATCCCCACGTCACCGTCGCTCACCACCTCTCGGAGCAGGCGATGGATCGCGCATTTTCCGAGCTCGCTTCCTTTGAGTGCGCCTTCGACTGCGCCGAGTTTCACCTCTATGTCCACGACCCCGCCAGCGGCTGGGAGAAGGTGCATCGCTACCGTCTGAGGGCACCCGATCATGTGACATTGGCCGCACCCGTGAGCCTGTAGTTCACAAACGGGTCAGGACGTAGAAAACTCAGCTTTGACCCACAACTCAAACCCACAACTCAACCCGGTCGAGCCCCGGCTCGGCCAGCACCGCGGAGGTAGCAGATGGCGTCGACGGACGCAGGAGTGCGAGGCCCTACTCGGGCCAAGATCGATGAGAAGACCCTGCGGAGCGATCGCTGGTGGCTCTACCCGCTGGTGACCTTCCTCGGCTTCTCGGCCTTCGTGGTCTACTCGACGTGGCGCGCCTTCATGGCGCGGGACTTCTTCGTCGAGCCGTACCTCTCGCCGTTCTATTCGCCGTGTCTGGCCGATGCTTGCCCGACCGCGGCCAGCGACTTCGGTCAGCCCTTCGGCTGGTGGAAGCTGTCCCCGGCCCTGATCATCTTGATCTTCCCGCTGGGCTTCCGCTTCACCTGCTACTACTACCGCAAGGCCTACTACCGCAGCTTCTGGCTGAGCCCGCCGGCCTGCGCGGTTGCGGAGCCGCACGGCAGCTACTCGGGTGAGAGCCGCTTCCCGCTGATCCTGCAGAACATCCACCGCTACTTCTGGTACGCCGCCTGCGTGATCGGCGCGATCTTGACCTTCGACGCGTTCTTGGCCTTCGGCCCCATGGAGGGCGAGGCGCCGGGCATCCACATGGGTCTGGGCACCGTGATCATGTGGGTCAACGTGACCTTGATCTGGCTCTACACGCTGTCGTGCCACTCCTGCCGCAACACCGTGGGCGGCCGGTTGCGCCACTTCTCCAAGCACCCGGTGCGCTACAAGCTGTGGACCTGGGTCTCGAAGATCAACCCGCACCACCCGAAGTACGCCTGGGCCTCGCTGATCTCGGTGGGCCTGACCGACTTCTACATCTACTTGCTTGCCACCGGCACCATCACCGATCCGAGGTTCTTCTGACATGTCCGATCCCGACACCATCTTCGACGACACCACCGGCGACTCGCCGACCAGTGGTGTGGGCGACGCGGCGCACCCCGGCGCGGGCGCCAAGGACCGGCATCCGTTGACCGGCAACCTGATGACCAGTGAGATCGCCGAAGGCATGGGCATCGAGCGCCACGAATACGACGTCATCGTGATCGGCGCCGGCGGCGCGGGCTTGCGGGCCGCGATCGCCGCCCACGAGGCGGGCGCACGCACGGCGATCATCACCAAGTCGCTGCTCGGCAAGGCCCACACCGTCATGGCCGAGGGCGGCATCGCCGCGGCGATGGGCAACCGCTGGAAGGAGGACAACTGGCAGGTCCACTTCCGCGACACCATGCGCGGCGGCAAGATGCTCAACAACTGGCGGATGGCGCAGTTGCACGCTCAAGAAGCACCCGAGCGGGTCCTCGAACTTGAGGACTGGGGAGCACTCTTCGACCGCACCGAAGACGGGCTGATCTCCCAGCGCGACTTCGGCGGGCACCGCTACGCGCGTTTGGCCCACGTCGGCGACCGCACCGGCCTGGAGATGATCCGCACGCTGCAGCAGCGCGTCGTCGATCTCGACATCGACGTCTACATGGAATGCACCATCACCGAGCTGTTCAAGAGCGGCCCGGCGGCGAGCGACCCGGTCACCGGCGCGTTCGGCTACTGGCGCGAAACCGGCCGCTTCATCGTCTTCGACGCGCCGGCTGTGGTGCTGGCGACCGGCGGCATCGGCAAGTCCTTCAAGGTGACCTCCAACTCGTGGGAGTACACCGGCGACGGCCACGCGCTCGCACTGCGTGCGGGTGCGGCGCTGATCAACATGGAGTTCATCCAGTTCCACCCGACCGGCATGGTCTGGCCGCCGTCGGTCAAGGGCATCCTCGTCACCGAGTCGGTGCGTGGCGACGGTGGCATCTTGAAGAACTCCGACGGCAAGCGCTTCATGTTCGATTACATCCCGGACTTCTTCAAGGCCGAGACCGCCGACAACGAGGCCGAGGCCGACCGCTGGTACGACGACAAGATCAACAACCGGCGTCCCCCCGAGCTGTTGCCTCGCGATGAGGTCGCTCGCGCTATCAACGCCGAGATCAAGGCCGGTCGGGGTTCGGAGCACGGCGGCATCTACCTCGACATCGCGTCGCGGCGTACCCCGGAGTTCATCCGCAAGCGGCTGCCGTCGATGTACCACCAGTTCAAGGAGCTGGCCGACGTCGACATCACCGCCGAGCCGATGGAGATCGGGCCGACCTGCCACTACATCATGGGCGGCGTCGAGGTCGACGCGGACACCCAGGCGTCCTCCCAGGTGCCCGGGCTGTTTGCGGCCGGTGAGGTCTCCGGCGGCATGCACGGCTCCAACCGCCTGGGCGGCAACTCGCTGTCGGACCTGCTCGTCTTCGGCAAGCGTGCCGGCGACTTCGCCGCGGAGTACGTCGGTGGGCTGGGCGAGGCGCGCAGCGGTGTGACCGAGGCCGACGTGAAGGCCGCGCAGGCCTTCGCCGTGGCGCCGTTCGACAACGACGGCGGCGAAAACCCCTACACGATCCAGAGCGATCTGCAGCAGAACATGAACACCCTGGTCGGCATCATCCGCGACGGCGGCGAGCTGCGCGAAGCGCTGGCCAAGATCGAGGAGTTCAAGGGCCGGGCAACCAAGATGTCGGTGGAGGGCCACCGGCAATACAACCCGGGCTGGCACCTCGCGCTCGATATGCGCAACATGCTGCTGGTCTCTGAGTGCGTGGCGAAGGCGGCACTGGAGCGCGAGGAGTCGCGTGGCGGGCACACCCGCAACGACTTCCCCGGGCCCAACCCCGAATGGGGCAAGATCAACCTGACCCTGCGGCTGTCGGCCGACGGCTCTGCGGTTGAGTTGACCCGCCAAGACCTGCCCGTGATGCCCGATGAGCTGAAGACCTTCTTCGACCCGGCGCCCGCTGCTGCCGCCCCCGGTGGCCCCAGCAAGGAGGACGACAAGTGAGCTACGACCTCAAGCTGCGTGTGTGGCGCGGCGACCAGTCCGGTGGGGGCTTGCAGAGCTTCACCGTGCCGGTCGAGACCGGCGAAGTGGTGCTCGACGCCATTCACCGGTTGCAGGCCACCGAGGCCGGCGACCTGGCGGTCCGCTGGAACTGCAAGGCCGGCAAGTGCGGCTCCTGCTCGGCGGAGATCAACGGTCGGCCGCGGTTGATGTGCATGACTCGGCTCTCGGACTTCGAGCCTTCGGAGACGATCACGGTCACCCCGATGCGCACCTTCCCTGTGATCCGTGACCTCGTCACCGACGTCTCGTTCAACTACGAGAAGGCCAAGGAGGTGCCGGCGTTTAAGCCGGGGCCGCGCGATGCCGACGGCAAGCGCCGGATGGCACAGATGGATGTCGAGCGGGGCCAGGAGTTCCGCAAGTGCATCGAGTGCTTCTTGTGCCAAAACACCTGCCACGTCGTGCGCGACCACGAGGACAACAAGAAGGCCTTTGCCGGGCCGCGGTTCTTCTTGCGGTACGCCGAGCTGGACATGCACCCGCTCGACACCCACGATCGCCGCGAACTCGCGCAAGGTGCGGCCGGCTTGGGCTTCTGCAACATCACCAAGTGCTGCACCGAGGTCTGCCCCGAGCACATCAAGATCACCGACAACGCGATCATCCCCCTCAAGGAGCGCGTCGTCGACAAGAAGTACGACCCCCTGATCTGGCTCGGCAACAAAATCGGCCTCCGCAACAAGGACAACGACGGCCGCAGCTAGGGCTGCGGGTGCGTCGGTTTCCCCGGTTGGCCGTCAAATTGCCCGGCCAGCAGGCAAAACTTCCCGGGCTAAGCGCCAGGATTGCCTGCCCTGTGGGACTGATGTGACGAACGGGCCTTCACCGGTTCGGGGAGTCGGCACGGGCCGAAACGCCCTTGGTCGTATGACGCTCGCCAGCGTGGCCCACGACCTCGCCGACCCCGCCGCGACCGGGAGCAACCACGAAGGAGCACCCCCGACGTGACAGGTGATTCCACGGCCGATTCCACGGCCGGCGATCGGCCGACGCTGCAGGACCTCACCGAGGCCTACCACCGAGCCGTCCACGTCCACGACCTCGAGGCGGAGTTCGCCGCCCTGGGCGCGCTGACGGCGGCATACCCCGACACCGGGTGGGCCTGGTTCGACCTGGGCCTGCGCCACAAGTGGCTGCGCCAGTGGGCCGACTGCGTCGACGCCAACATCGAGGCCCTCGCCCGGCTGGACGATCCTCGGGAGAGCGGCGAAGCCTGGAACCTCGGCATCGCCGCCACGGCACTCGGCGAGTGGGCGCTCGCCAGGCGTGCGTGGGATGCCTACGGGATCGCCCTCCCCGGCCCTACTGGTGAGACCGGACCAGCAGACCCTGCGGCCCCGATCGAGGCCGACTTCGGGCTGACACCGATCCGCCTCAACCCCGACCCGCGGTTTCACGAGCCCGAACTCCTCCTCGACGGCGTCCGCTACTCCACCGAAGTGGTCTGGGCGCGCCGCCTCTGTCCCACCCGCGCGCGGATCGAGTCGGTCCCGTTTCCCGAGTCCGGCCACCGCTTCGGCGACGTCGTCCTGCACGACGGCGACCCTGTCGGTGAGCGCGCCTATGGCGACGGCACCCGGGCGGTCTTCAACGAGATCATGCTGCTCGAGCCCTCGCCCTACCCGACGTTGGCAACGCTCGTGCCCAACGCCGGTACCGAGGCGTTGGCCGAGTTGACCGAGCTCTTCGCCGAGGCGGGGTACGCCGCCGAGTGCTGGACGAGCAACGTCCGCGCGCTGTGCCGCGCGTGCTCGGAGGGCAACCCCGACGGGCATACTCACGACGAAGAAGATGCCGTGACCGGACTCGACAACGCCGAGCTCGTCACCATCGGCATCGGTGCCCCGGCGCAGGAGGCGGAGCGGCTGCTCGCCTCCTGGGTGGTCCGCGGAGCCGACCGCGACTTCGCCAAGCTGGAGCAGCTCCTCTAGATCCGCGATCAGCCGCCTTGCGGTAGCCCTCGACGGACTCTGGTCGGCCTGCTGCCGCAGCGGCTCACAGCAACCACGCCGCGTAGAAGATCCCGAGACCGGCGACCACGAAGGCCCCGCCGATCACCCAGAAGCGGATGACGACATTGACCTCTTCCCAGCCGAGGTGTTCGAAGTGGTGGTGGATCGGCGTGATCCGGAAGACGCGTCGGCCGGTCCCGGTCAGTCGCCGCGTGAGTTTGAAGTAGCTCATCTGGATGAGCACGGAGACGGTTTCGAGCACGAACACCCCGCCGATGATCGCCATGAGGAGTTCGGTGCGCGACATGATCGCCAGGCCGGCGAGCGCGCCCCCAAGTGCGAGCGAACCCACGTCGCCCATCATGATCCGCGCGGGTTTGGCGTTCCACCACAGAAAGCCGACGCACGCGCCCGCGATCGCCGCCGCAAACACGGCCAGGTCCAGGGGATCCCGCACCTGATAGCACTGCGCCTCCACGACGCTGGCCCGCGTGGAGCCGCACCGTTGGTTGTTTTGCCAGAAGTTCATCAAGGCATATGCCCCGAACACCATCACCGCCAGGCCCACGAGCAGCCCGTCGGCGCCGTCAGTCAGGTTGGTGGCATTGGAGGTCGCCGTGACGATGAACCAGATCCAGACCAGCGTCACGACGAGGGGCAGCTTGAGGCCCCACTCGTGGGTCGTGGAGAGGTATTGGGACGCCGGATGCACGCCGCGCGCGTCGGCGAAGAAGCCCGTGGCCAGGACCCCGAAGCCCAGGGCCACCACTGTCTGCCCGGCCATCTTGGCGCGCGGAGGCAGCCCGGCGTTGTCCTGCTGATAGACCTTGATGAAGTCGTCGAGAAACCCCACCACCGCGCACCCCACCAAGGGGATCAGCAGAAGCCAGCCGCTGGCGCTGGGCCGGTTGCCGGTGCCATACGTGGCCAGCAGGTATGCCGCGACGGAGACCGCCACGATCACCACGCCCCCCATGGTGGGCGTCCCGCGCTTCACATGGTGGGTGGTGGGCCCGTCATCCCTGATGGGCTGGCCGAAGCCGTGCCGCGTGAACCAGCCGATGGCCAACCGGGTCAACAAGATCGAGGCCACCAGCGCCAACGCGCCGCTGAGCACGATGGCCCGCATCCGTTCCCCCTTCGGCCGGCCTCACGAGCGGCCGACCGGCTGCCCGCGTGGGGGGCAATCGTCCCACGTGCTCAGGCGGCGGGGGCATCCGCCGCTGCGCGTCGTGTCGCCGCGGCCGGGCGGAGG
>JBAQXA010000637.1:0-2401 GCA_049299195.1 Nocardioides sp. | reverse complement strand
CGAGGGGGTAGCCATGGGTTGCGTCGGCTCGGCGGCGTGCCGGGGGCCGGGATCGACCGCCTTGATCACGCGCGTGGGCTCGTCATCACCCATCGCATCGTCGGCCGCGTCGCGTGCGGCGTTGGCTGCCTTCGCGGCTTGGGCCTGCTCATCGCCCGCCTCTTCGTCGAAGATCGATAGGCCGCGGTCATTCATCTTGGCTGGTCTCCCTCGGATCGTCGCGGGCCGGCGCTCCCACCAGGTCTTGCCGGAAGTGCCCAGCCTAGGGGGTCGGTCAGACGCCGCGGAATCGGTTGATCGAAACCTCGTGTTGAGCACGCAGCTCGGGATCGCTGACACCGAGCCCCTCCTCGGGAGCCAGGCACAAGACGCCGACCTTGCCCTGGTGGGCGTTGCGGTGCACGTCGAGGGCGGCCTGCCCGACCTCATCGAGCGGGTAGGTCCGCGAGAGGGTGGGGTGGATCCGGCCCTTGCTGATCAGTCGGTTGGCCTCCCACGACTCGCGGTAGTTGGCGAAGTGCGAGCCGACGATCCGCTTGAGGTTCATCCACAGATAGCGGTTGTCGTAGGAGTGCATGTAGCCCGAGGTCGACGCGCACGTGACGATCGTGCCGCCCTTGCGAGCGGCATACACCGAAGCGCCGAAGGTCTCCCGCCCGGGATGCTCGAAGACGATGTCGACGTCTTCGCCGCCGGTGAGTTCGCGGATCCGGCTGCCGAACCGGCGCCACTCCTTGGGGTCCTGGGTGTGTTCGTCGCGCCAGAAGCGATAGCCCTCCTCGGAGCGGTTGATGATCAGCTCGGCGCCCATCGCCCGACAGATCGCCGCCTTCTCCTCGTTCGAGACCACGCAGACGGGGATCGCGCCGCCGTTGAGGGCGTACTGCGTGGCGAAGCCGCCCAGGCCCCCGCTCGCGCCCCAGATCAAGACGTTGTCGCCCTGCTTCATCCCGGCGCCGTTGCGGCTGACCAACTGCCGGTACGCCGTGGAGTTGACCAGGCCCGGAGACGCGGCCTCCTCCCACGTCAGGTGGGCCGGCTTGGGCAGCAGTTGGTTGGACTTGACCAGCGCGAGGTGCGCCAGCCCGCCGAAGTTGGTCTCGAAGCCCCAGATGCGCTGCTCGGGATCGAGCATGGTGTCGCTGTGGCCATCGGGGGACTCCAACTCGACGCTGAGGCAGTGGGCGACGACCTCGTCGCCCGGTGACCACAGGTGCACCCCCGGACCGGTCCGCAGCACGACGCCGGCCAAGTCGGAGCCGACCACGTGATAGGGCAGGTCGTGTCGCTTGGAGAGCGGCGAGAGCCGCCCATAACGCTCCAGGAAGCCGAAGGTGGAGACCGGCTCGAAGATCGAGGTCCACACGGTGTTGTAGTTGATCGCGCTCGCCATGACGGCGACGAGCGCCTCGCCCGGGCCTAACTCGGGCACCGGCACGTCTTCGATGTGGAGGGATTTGCGGGGGTCCTTGTCGGCAGTGGCCAGGCCCTCGAACATCGCCACCTCGTCGCGGTGGACGGTGACGGCTCGGTAGCTCTCCGGCACCGGCAGCGCCTCGATCTCTGCGCGGCTGGTGTGACCGGACACGATGGCGTCGCGGATCTGGTGCATGGTTCCCCCTGAGTCGGTGCTGGGCTGCGAAGCGGTGGTTGGCTGCGGATCAGTGATCGGCTGCGGGATCGGTGTTCGGCCGGCGATCAGTGGCCGGCCGCGGCCTGCGGAGCGGCCGGCTCGACCAGCTCCACCAACACCCCGCCGGCGTCCTTGGGGTGGATGAAGTTGATCCGTGAGCCGGCGGTGCCGCGCTTGGCGTCGTCATACAGCAGCCGGAGGCCGCGTGCGCGCAGGGTCGCCGCCACGGCATCGACGTCACGCACGCGGAAGGCGAGTTGTTGCAGCCCGGGGCCGGAGCGGTCGAGGAACTTGGCGATCGTCGACTCCGGGGAGGTCGGAGCCAGGAGTTGGATGCAGGAGCCGGAGTCGCCGACGGCGACCATGGCTTCGCGCACACCCTGCTCGGCATTGGTCTCCTCGTGGACCACGCGCATGCCGTAGGCCCGGGCGTAGAACGCGATCGCCTCGTCGAGGTCCGGCACCGCGATGCCGACATGGTCGATCGCGACAAACAGGTCGCCGAGCACCTCGGTGAGCTGGCTTGGGTCGCCCAGAGCTCCGGTCGTCGCGGAAGTGGTCTCCATGGTGACCATGGTGGAGGGTCCCGACGGTGGGGGGCGAGACGTTGTGACCAGTTCCTCACCAACTCACGACCAAGTCACACCGATCCGGGCCCGGCGCCCTCCACCCGCACGTGCGGAGGGGGCGTGCGGGTCGGTATCGTCGCCAGCACGGTTTGGTGGAGTTTCTCCCGAGGAGGCAGTTGTATGTCGCACACGTCCGGAT
>JBAQXA010000636.1:0-6983 GCA_049299195.1 Nocardioides sp. | reverse complement strand
CCACGATCTCGGGCGTGGTTGCATCGGCCGGCAAGTCGATCACCTGGAGGATCAGCCGCGCGACTGTCTCCGGCTGGATCAGGACGTCGGCGTCGTACGGCTCACCTTCAGCGGCTTTGACAGCCTGCTGCATCGGTGTCGCTGTGCGGCCCGGGTAGACCGAGGTGACCCTGACTCCGTGCGCGGCCTCTTCGGCTCGCAGCGAGTCGGCGATGGCCCGGACGGCAAACTTCGAAGCCGCGTAGGCACCCCAGCCGGGATGGGCAGAGAGCCCGGCGCCGGAGTTGACGAACACCACGCTGCCGCGCCCCCGACGCAGCGCCGGGAGCGCCCACGCGGTCAGCAGAGCAGGTGCCATGGCGTTGACCGCGAACTGTTCGGCCAGGTCACCAGCGGTGGCATCCGCGAGCGGGCCTAGGCGGACGATGCCGGCAGAGTGCACCAGCGAGCTCAGCGACTCGATGGGTAGCCAGGCGGCAGGCTCTAACGCCCCAGCCAGATCCGCCACGATGATGTCCGCGCCGAGGTAGCGGGACTGGAGCCACTCGGCACGGGCCGGGTCGCGCGCCACCAACACCAGCTGGTCACCGCGGGCGTGCAGCATGTCCGCGAGTGCGGCTCCGATTCCAGAGCCCGCACCCGTCAGCAGATGCCTCATCGGGTGAAGACGACCTTGCCGAACACGTCACCGCTCGCCATGGCTGCGAATCCGTCTCGGGCCTCAGTCATCGGGCGGACCGAATCGATCAACGGCCGGGTGCCCGTCGCCTCCATGAGCGAAACCATCGATGCCAGCTCGCCGCGAGTGCCCATCGTGGACCCGATCACGCTCAGCTGAAGGAAGAAGATGCGCGTCAGTTCGGCATCGTCGAGTTGTGGTCCGGAGGTGGTGCCGGAGATGACGATGACCCCGCCCGGTCGCAGCGAGCGCACCGAATGGGACCAGGTCGCCCGACCGACGGTCTCCATCACCGCATCCACTCGCACGGGAAGCCGAGCCCCGCTCTCGAAGACCTCATGAGCGCCCAACTCGAGCGCCCGCGTGCGCTTGGCCTCGTCACGAGACGTCGCGAACACACGGAGCCCGCCGGCCCTCGCCAGGCTGATGAGCGCGGTCGCCACCCCGCCCCCGGCTCCCTGGATCAGCACAGTGTCGCCGGGCTTGAGGTTGCCGCGAACAAACAGCATCCGGTAGGCCGTCAACCAAGCCGTGGGCAGACAGGCTGCCTCCTCAAAGCTCAGTGCAGCCGGTTTGGGGATGAGGTTCTTCCGCGGGGCCGCGACCCGGTCGGCGAACGTGCCAGGGAAGCGCTCGGAGAGCAGGGACCGGCGGGGGTCCTCGGTCTCGTCGCCGGTCCACGCAGGGTCGCCCACAACGGCGTGCACGATGACCTCGTTGCCGTCTTCATCGACACCCGCCGCGTCGCAGCCGAGGATCATCGGGAGCGCATCCGCTCGCAAGCCCACCCCCCGCAGCGACCAGAGGTCGTGATGGTTGAGCGCGGCCGCGCGCACCGTGACCGTCGTCCAGCCGGCCGGAACCTCGGGCTCTGGCTGCTCACCCAGGGTCAGTCCGCTCAGCGGATCCTCCGCCGAGAAGCTCTCGGCATACACAGCAAACATCGGGCTAACCTCGGGACTCGATCAGGGAGCTCGGTCAGGCCTTCTTGGTCTCCCAGAAGATCTCGGCGATCTCATCGATCTTGGCCAGCAGCTCATCGGCCTTGGCCGCGTCGAGCTCACCCTTGGTGCCGCCGGCACCTGCCAACTTGGTGGCCTCGTTGACGAGCGTGTGCAGCTGCGGGTACTTCTCGAAGTGCGGGGCCTTGAAGTAGTCGGTCCACAACACCCACAGGTGGTGCTTGACCAGCTCGGAGCGCTGCTCCTTGATCAAGATGGCGCGGGTGCGGAAGTCGGGATCGTCGTTGTCGGCAACCTTGGCGATGACAGCCTTGATCGACTCGGCTTCGATCCGCGCCTGCGCCGGGTCATAGACGCCGCAGGGCAGGTCACAGTGCGCCGAGACATCAATGGTGGGGGCGAACAAGCGGTGCAACATGCGAGGGTCCTCTCGTCGGGTTCTGATCTGGGCGTTCTGATCTGGGCGTCGGATTCTGATCTGGCGGCCCGTCGGGCAGGTCGGCTCGGCCCGGTGAGCGGAGCCATTACCAGCCATGGGCGAGACTACCGGTCATGCGGGCAGCGCTGAGCAAGGCAGTCAGCCGAATCTCACCCTGGGGACTGGCCCGGGTGCACGGCGACTCGATGCTCCCCACCTTGCGCCCGGGGGATCTCCTCGTGGTCCGACACGGCTCGGCAGGATCGCGGGTGCGAGCCGGCTCCTTGGTGATCGGCCGCTTCATCGACGGCACGATCGCCGTCAAGCGGGCCACCGAGTCCCGACGCACGGTTACCGGCAGCCTTGGGTGGTGGCTACTCAGCGACAATCCCGAGTCCGGCGTGGATTCACGCCATCGCGGCCCGGTGCCTGACGACGCCATCCTCGCCACGGTCCATGGGCGGCTCTGGCCCAGACCGGCGCGGCTCTGACGGCGCTTACGGACGGCTGCTCAGCGAGCCGCCGGTGCCCACGGGCACTTACTCAGCAAGTCGCCGGGTGCTCGCCGGAGCAAGGAGCGCCGCCACCACCACGACCGCCCAAAGAACCGCGATCACCGCAACCCAGGTCGTGGAGCCCCCTCGAAACCCCCAGGCCACCATGAGTTGAATCATCTGGGTCATCACCACTGGACCGCGTGCCCACGAGTGCCCCCGGCCCAGTCCACGAGCGCACAGCAGCAGCGCCGCCCCGTAGCCGGCGAAGAACGCGGTGGTGGTCAGGCCCATCACGGCGCGGGACCCGTTGAAGTGCAGCAGTTCGAGCACGGCGTAGGCCAAGAAGAAGAAGCCCTCGACCGCGGTGAGCACCGCCGCCATACGCAGACTTCCCGGAATCGGCGAATTGTGCACGGGAGCAGGGGACGTCACTCGGCGGAGGCTACCCAATCCCGCCCAAGCTCGGCCCAAAGCCCCGGCCTTCACGCCGCAAATGCCACCGACGCCGCCGTCTGTGACCAAGGCGACCCCGGTAAGGGCTTGTATAACGATCAAACTCTTGCGAGGCTTATGCACTAAGCGCTCGTGAAGAGATTCACACGAGCGCCGTTTCTCGCGCACCAAGCCGAGTTTTACAGACGAGCAAAGGACGATTGCACTCATGGATTGGCGAAGCCGCGCCGCATGCCTCGATGAGGATCCGGAGCTGTTCTTCCCGATCGGCAACACCGGCCCGGCCACGCTTCAGATCGAAGAGGCCAAGCAGGTCTGCCGTCGCTGTGACGTGCGCGAACAATGCTTGGCTTGGGCGATCGAGGCCGGACAGGATCACGGCGTCTGGGGTGGCCTCAGCGAAGACGAGCGTCGGGCTCTCAAGCGGCGCAACGCCCGCGCCCGGCTGCGCACTCCCGTCTGATTCGCACGCCGTCTGATTCGCACGCCAGTCTGATTCGTCTGGCCCCGCCCACGAGCGGCCGATCCCCTCAGGGATGCGGCAGATCCAACGACACGCACGTGCCTCGGCCGGACAAGCCCGGGCCCAAGGTGAGTTGGCCGTTTAACTCCGACTCCACGAGCGTGCGCACGATCGAGAGCCCGAGATGGGTCGATGTCTCCAGATCGAAGTCTGCGGGCAACCCGCGGCCGTTGTCGTCGACCTCCACCAGCAACCGCCCCCGCGGCCGCGACGGGGCCACCACGATCTGGCCGGCCCCGCTCTCAGCCCCAGGGGCCCCGCTGTCCACGAAGCCGTGCTCGACGGCGTTCTGCAGGATCTCGGTGAGCACCATGGCGAGTGCGGTGGCCGCGTCCGCTCCGACCTGACCGAAGGTGCCCGAGCGGCGGACCGTGACCCGCTCGGCGCTGTCGCTGACCTCGGTGACCATCCGGCACAACCGGTCGGCGATCTCATCGAACTCAACCCGTGCGTCCGCTGCCTGCGAGAGGGTCTCATGCACCACCGCGATCGAGCCGACCCGACGCACGGCCTCCTCCAGCGCGAGCCGCGCCTCAGGAGTGTCGATACGGCGTGCCTGCAGCCGCAAGAGCGCCGCCACGGTCTGCAGGTTGTTCTTCACCCGATGGTGGATCTCGCGGATGGTCGCGTCCTTGGTCACTAGCTCCCGGTCGCGGCGGCGCAGGTCGGTCACGTCGCGAACGAGCACCAGAGCCCCGGAGCGAACGCCCTCGGGGCGAAGGGGGATCGCCCGCACGATGATGGCCGCCGAATCACTGGCTACCTCGGTATCGCGAGCGGCGGTGCCCCCCAAGACCGCGCTCAGCGCCTCCTCATCTGCCCGGTGACGGGTCGGGACCAGTCGTCGGGTGAGGTCGGCCAGGTGCGACCCGACCAGGTCGCCGGTGAGCCCGAGCCGCCGATAGACCGAGTGCGCATTGGGGCTCGCATAGGTCACCAGCCCATCGGCTCCGATGCGCACAAAGCCGTCGCCCACCCGAGGCGAATCCGCGTGGTCCCCTCGTTGGCCGGCGATCGGGAAGTAGCCGGCACCGATCATCTGGGTGAGCTCTCCGGCTGTTTGCAGATAGGCCAGCTCGAGGCGAGACGGCGTACGGACCCCGAGCAGGTTGGTGTTCCTGCCGATCACCGCGATCACTCGCTGCTGGTGCCGCACCGGGATCACTTCCACCCGCACCGGCACGTGATCACGCCACTCCGGGTCGCCATCGCGCACGACCCGACCCTGGGCGAGCGCCTGGTCGAGCATGGGTCGACGTCCGGTGGGGATGAAGGTGCCGATCACGTCATCGACGTAGGCCGTCGGTCCGGTCGTGGGGCGCATCTGCGCTCCGGCCCAAAAGCCCTTCCCTTCGCGATCTGGCAACCACAAGATCAGATCCGCAAACGACAGGTCCGCGATGATCTGCCAGTCCGCGAGCAGCAGGTGCAACCAGGCGACATCGGCCTCGTCTAGGTCGGTGTGTGCCCGCACGAGTTCGGTCATCGAGGGCACCCGCCCAGCGTACGGGCCCGCGACCGGCGCTCGGCGCTTGCGCTCGCCTATAGGGCAGGATGGGCCCGTGACGGACTACTGGAAACAGGTGCTCAGCACCGGCCTGACCGTCCCCACCGACCGCCCGCTGGTCGATCTCACCGCCGAACTCACCACCATGCTCGGTGCGGTTGATCCGGAGATCCGCGATGGCATGGCCTATCCAACCCTCGCTACCTGGATCCAGCGCGGCACCTACGACGACCTACTCCCCGGCCTCGGCGACGGCATGGCCGCCGGTTTGGTGGTCGGCTTGGGCGAAGCCAACACCGACTCCGTCTTCCGCCGCAGCTTCTCCGCGCTCGTCCTCGCCGAATGCATCAGCCACGACCGGACCGCTGGGCTGCTGCCCGCCGGGAAGATCCTGGAGTGGGGCGACCGCATCGCCACCTGGTTCCTGCGCGAGCGTGACCTCCGCGGTTATGTCCTCGGCAAGGGTTGGGCGCACGCGATCGCTCACGGCGCAGACGCCATCGGGGCGCTCGCCGACTCTCCCCACCTCGCCAAGCCCGAGTTGACGGTGATGCTCGACGTCATCGCCGATCGGCTGCTGCTTCCGACCGAGAGCCTGCTCACCGCCGGGGAGCCGGACCGGTTGGCCATGGCGACGATGCGCGTGCTGCGACGCGACCTGGTGCCACTAGAGATCGTGGAGCCCTGGGTCGTGCGGCTCGCACGGGCCGCCGGCGCCCAGACCTATGCCGATCGGGATCCCTACCTGGCGACCGGCAATCCGGAGGCCTTCCTCCGCGCCCTGTTCGTGCAGCTCACCCTGGCCCCGCAGCCGCCCCCGGTCCGCTCGAACCTGCTGCTGGTCTTGGCTGAGGCGCTGCGCTCGAGCAACCCGCACTACCTGCCCACCGCCGCGGAGTGAGCGCCGGTCCCCCTCGTTAGGCTCGGTCCATGACCCGAGTCGAAGGCCACGCCGGGACGGCCGCTGTCGCGGTCGCCGCCGCTCACGGCGTCACCACCCAGTTCACGCTGTCGGGGGCACACGTCTTCCCGATGTATGACGCTGCCGTCAACGCCGAGCCCCCCATGCGCCTGCTGGATGTCCGGCACGAGCAAACGGCCGTCTTCGCGGCCGAGGCCACCGGCAAGCTCACGCGGGTCCCCGGCCTGGCTGTGCTCACCGCCGGACCGGGCGTGACCAATGGGGTCAGCGCCGTCGCCCAGGCACACTTTGCCGGGTCGCCGCTGGTCGTCATCGGCGGCCGCGCCCCGGCCAACCGCTGGGGCACGGGCAGTCTCCCGGAAATCGACCATCCGCCGATCTTCGCCTCGATCACCAAGGCGTCCAGCACGCTGCATACCCCTGAGTCGGTGCTGCCCGGCATCGACGCGGCCTTCACGACCGCACGGGGCGCGCACCGCGGACCGGTCTTCCTGGACATCCCCATGGACGCGTTCTTCGCCCCAGCCGCGGGCGAAGTTCCGACTCCCTTCACGACGGGCGAGACCGACACCCGCCACCCCAATGAGGAAGCCCTCCAGGCGATCGGCCGGCTGATTGCGGAGGCGGAGCGACCCGTGTTGGTGCTCGGCACCGACGTTTGGGCAGACGGCGCCGAACGAGCCGCCTTGGAGTTCGTCGAGCGCATCGGGATCCCGGTCATCACCAATGGCATGGGCCGAGGGATCGTGCCCGGCGGGCATCCTCAACTGGTCACCAAGGCGCGCGGTCTGGCCTTTAACCAGGCCGATCTCGTCGTGGTCGCGGGGACGCCACTGGACTTCCGTCTCGGCTATGGCATCTTCGGCGGGAAGGACGGCGCCCCTCCCGCCGCGGTGGTCCACCTCGCCGACGCTGCCGACCAGATCAGCCACCACGCCGGGCCGGTGGCGACCGCGGCGGGTTCGCTCGCCACCATCTTCGAGTTGCTCGGCGAGGCCTGGGAGCGTTCCGCCCCTCAGACG
>JBAQXA010000635.1:0-6838 GCA_049299195.1 Nocardioides sp. | reverse complement strand
CCTCCATGTAGTGCGTCGTATAGAGCACGCTCATGCCGCTCTGGCCCAGGTGGGCGACGGCGTCGAGGATCGCGTTGCGACTTTGCGGATCGATGCCGACGGTGGGCTCGTCGAGGATCAGCAGGCGCGGCTGGTGCAACATGCCAGCCGCGATGTTGAGCCGCCGCTGCATGCCGCCTGAGTAGGTGTCGACCCGATCGCCGGCTCGCTCACTCAACCCGACAATCTCCAGGACTTCGCCGATCCGCTTGGTCGCCGCGGCCCCGCGCAGCCCGTAGAGCCGACCGAAGAAGGTCAGGTTGTCGGTGCCGTTGAGGTCGGGGTAGAGGGCGAGCTCCTGGGGGACGAAGCCGATCAGTTCGCGCCCGGCGATCCGCCGCGAGCTGATGGGTGTGCCCGCGACGTGGACGCTGCCTGCGTCGGGGTCCAGCAGCCCGCAGATCATCGCGATCGTGGTGGTCTTGCCGGCGCCGTTAGGCCCCAAGAGCCCAAACGTCTCGCCCTCGGCGATCTCGAAGGAGAGCCCGTCGACTGCTTGGAGATCGCCGAAGCGCTTGGCGAGCCCCTTCACTTCTAGCAGCGGGGCGCCGGCGCTATCCACCGCTCCCGCCTCGTCCTGTGCCGCCATGTTTTCTGCCTCCGTATCGCTCTCGGGCCGCTCGCCCTACACTTACCTAGTAGCACTAATAATAGTGAGACTAGACTAGTAGGACTAGGGAAGGCAAGGCTTTGGCTCGACGTGAACGTGGAGAGTTGCGTACGGCGATTCTCGAGGCCGCCGCCGACCTGCTGCGTGAGCACCGTGACGTCGACAAGGTCTCCATCGACGCGGTCGTCCGCGCGGTCGGCTGCACGCCCCCGACGCTCTACTACTACTTCCCGACCAAGACCGATCTGCTCGTGCAGGTCTGCCTGCGCGAGTACGACGCGTTCGCGACCGACCTGCAGGCAGCCAGCGCCGGCGGGGGAGACCCCGTGGAGACGCTCCACCGGCGTGGCGAGGCCTACCTGAGGTGGGCTCGCGAACACCCCGCGCATTACCGGCTGCTCTTCATGACCGAGTTGGAGCTCCCCGGCGAAGCGCCGCCGGTGGGTCCCGACGGCTTGCCCGACTTCCGCGGGGTGCCCGGCCTCGGCGATCTGGTCCGGGACCTCGAAGTCGCCCAGGCGGCGGGCCTGCCGATCGTCGACCCCAACCTCGACGCCTTCACCCTGTGGGGGATCGTGCACGGCTTCGCGTCGCTCTCGATCACCGAGCACGCGGTGCCGGTCGAGCTCCTCATCTGGGGGTTGCGCCGCGCCTCGTCGTCCATGTTCGGCGGCGGCCCGCCCGACCCGACGGCCTGAGCGCTGACTGGGCGGACCGGCACCCGAGCGGGCGGACCGGCGCCCGAGCGCCGCGAAGCGTTAGACCGTGAAGAAGTCCACGCCGTCCCCGGTGACCAGGACGACCTTGCCCGAGGGCAAGGGCACCAGGCGCACCTGGGCGACGTCGTCGCCGTACTCGACCTCGACGAGGCGTTGCTCGAACTCGCCCTGGTTGAGGTGCAGCACCGAGACCCAGCCGGTGCGGGCGCCATACCCGTCGGTGATGACGGTCAAGGCCGTACGCCGCTCCGGCAGCCACATGAACTGTCGCGGGTCCTCGCCGGCGAGGGCGGTCGTGCCGCGGTCGTAATGGTGCAGGGCAACCTGGCGAGGATTGGTGAGGTCGGCCAGGTTAAACAGCGCCGCTTGTGCGCCCCGCAGTATGCCGCGGCGGGTCGCGTCTTGCCCCACGCCGATCAGCCGCTCGGGGCCTAGCGGGTGGAGGTAGTCGGAGAAGCCGGGGATCTTCAGTGCGCCGCGCAGCCGGGGTGCGTCCGCGTTGCTGAGGTCGACGACATAGAGCGGGTCGATCTGACGGAAGGTGACCACGATCGCGGTGTCGCCGAACCAGCGCACCGACTTGATCTCTTCGCCAGGCCCGAGCTTGTCGACCCGTCCGCGGATGGCCAACACGTCACCGTCGATGGAGAGGGTGAGGATCGAGTTGAAGTTGCCGGTCTTGTTGGAGGGTCCGACCGCGACGCGCAAGATGCCGTCCTGCTCGTCGAGCGACCAGCGATCGCGGAGATAGCCGTCGACCTGACCGGACGCGAGGTAGGTCGTCTCCAGGCCGTCGAGGGCAAAGACATCGAGTTGGGTGGTCCCGGCCTCGGGGCCGACGCCCCCACCGATGACGAAGTCCATGCAGCAGTTCCACCCCCAGCCGCCGGCCGCGAGGACGAGCCTGTCTGTTGAGGCGTAGGCGATCTGGCTCTGGGTCAGCACGCCGGAGGCCCGCCAGGTGTCTGGCTCGGCGGGGTCGAAGGCGACGACCGACATCGTGCCGAGCCCACCCTCGGTGGTCGGCAACGCCACCGCCTCGCAGCTGAGCAGGCGGTCGGTGCTCTCCTTGTCGCCAGCAAACGTCGTGACCGTTGGCAGCCAGTCGTCGATCGTGGACCTGCGAACGACCTCCTGGTTGCGCTTGAGAGCGGTGCGCTCCCCGCGCCAGGCGCGCGGCTCGACGAAGTCGAGGTCGGGGAGTCCCGCAGACAGGATGAGCCGGACGACATCGCCATGCTGGACGGCGGTCACCAGATCCGAGCGCAGCACCTTCTCATCGATGATCTGAGGGTCGGTGGCGTCGCTCACGTCCACGGTGGCGACCCGGGTCGCGGGCCGGTCATATGCGGAGGTCTTGTCGGCGCCGATGATGAGCACCCGATCGCCGACGAGGAGGAGGGATGCGTCCTGGAACCGCGTCACGGACACACTGCCGGAAAGCTCGACGGTGGGTCCGCTCACGTCGTACGCCGTGAGGCGGTTGGCGTCCCAGCGGACTAGGAGCTTGCCGTCGGTCTTGACGGTGTCGGGCTCGTCGACGCCGGCCTCCTGCACGTTGGTGCCGGTGGCGCTGCCGGTAGCGCGCTGCAGGCTAGCGTCCGACGACTCCGGTGCGGAGCCCGCCGTAGTAGCAGCGAGGTCCTGCGTTCCGGATGCGGTGGCAAAGTAGCCTCTACCGCCACCGTTCCAGCCGTAGGGGCCGACCTGCTCCACCCCGCGCTCGATATACCAATCCAGGAGCTGGTCGCAGGAGTCGGCGCTGGTGAGGGCACCCTTGAGGCGGGTGTTGGCGGCCGAGACATGGAGCGGGCTCGTGGCGGCGACCGCTCCGCTATCGCTCGGGTCGGGGGCCGAAGTTTCGCGCCCACCCGCGATGACTCCGGCTCCGAAGCTGGCCCCCACTGCGGTCAGGCAGAGTGCGGCGACGGCGAGTTGCTTGCGGCGGGTGCTCATGGGGCTGTGACGCGCGCCGCCCGGGTGGGGTTCCCGGAGATCAGGTCAGCAATTCGTCCAAGAGCTGCTCGACCCGGCGCCGGATGTCGTCGCGGATCGGCCGCACCTCGCTCAGCGGCCGTCCGGCTGGATCGTCGAGCTGCCAGTCCTCATACCGCTTGCCAGGGAAGATCGGGCACGCGTCGCCGCATCCCATCGTGATCACGACGTCGGACTCCGCGACCGCCTCGGTCGTGAGGATCTTGGGTTGCGCCGACGCGATGTCGATGCCCTCCTCGGCCATGGCCTCGACCGCCATGGCGTTGACCGCAGAGCCCGGTGCGGAGCCCGCCGATAGCACCTCGACTCGGTCGCCGCCGAGGTGGCGGAGGTAGCCGGCCGCCATCTGCGACCGCCCGGCGTTGTGGATGCAGACGAAGAGAACGGTGGGTTTGCTCATGGGTGGACCTCCTGAAGTTCCTGTGATGGTTGTGGAAAGACGAACTGCACGAACCCGACCCCAAGGGCGCCCCCGACGAGCTGCATGAGCACGAAGGGAAGCACCGAGGTCGGGGCGATGCCGGCGAAGGTGTCGGAGAAGATTCGGGCCAGCGTGACCGCGGGATTGGCGAAGCTGGTGCTGCTGGTGAACCAGTAGGCGGCCGCGATGTAGCCACCCACGGCGAAGGGGATGGATGCCGCTCGGCCAGCCCGCGCGCACCCGAAGATGACGACGACCAGACCGAAGGTCGCGATGACTTCGCCGAGGAGTTGACCGGTCCCGCCGCGCACGGTGGTGGCGATCGAGACCGCCGATAGGTCGAACATGAGGTTCGCGAGCACGGCGCCCACGATCCCGCCCGCGACCTGGGCGGCCACGAGCGCGATGGCCTCGGTCGTGGTGAGCGCCCCCCAGAGCCTGTCGGCGAGCGTGACGACCGGGTTGAACGCCGCGGAGACGGGCTGGAGGACGAGGATCAGCGCGACCAGTCCGGCCCCGGTGGCAATGCTGTTTTCGAGCAGTTGCAGCCCGACGTCGTCGGAGAGGCGGCTGGCGGCGATGCCGGATCCGATCACGACCATCAAGAGGAAGGCCGTGCCGACGAATTCGGCCAGGGCTTTGCGCAGGAGTCGGTCGCTCACTGGCCGACACCCCCGATCAGGGTGCCCAGATCGGCGAGCGCCTCACGCCGGATGGCGTAGTAGACCCACACCCCGCGCTTGGATCGGTCGAGCAGGCCCACCTCGTGGAGCACCTTCAGGTGGTGGCTGATGGTGGGTTGGGTGAGCTCGAAGGCGTCGTTGAGGTCGCAGACGCAGGCCTCGCCGTCGCGGTGTGAGGCGACGAGTGAGAGCAGGCGCAGCCGAACCGGATCGCTGAGCGCCTTGAGCAGCGGAGAGATGCGGCTCGCATCGGCAGCCGACAGCGGCTGTTGGGTGAGAGGTGAGCAGCAGGCCACGGTTTCGGTGGGCGTGCGCTCGATCAAAGACATCGACACCCATCTATGTTGACAGCCGTCGATGTCTGGGGGCAAGGGCGCGGGAGTCCGTGTGAGGCGATGGTGGGCGCCCGGAGGTGCTGGTGCCCCAGGCCAGAGTCGAACTGGCGACCTTTCGCTTAGGAGGCGGCTGCTCTATCCACTGAGCTACTGGGGCCTGCTTGCGGTTCCGGAGGGGAGCTCGCGTGCGGCCAACACCCTACCTTTCCTGCCCCGGTGGGCTACCTTCACTAGACCTACACGCGTCGGCTTGGGGATGCCGGGTTGGCGGGTCACACTGGACTCAGCCGTTCGACGGCCCGATATCCTTCGGCCCGATAACGTTGGGCCCGAAACCTGGAGCTTGGCTCGTCGTCGTGCGACCTGTGCTTCTACGACTGTGTTCCCTACGACTGTGCCGCTACCCCCGCTGAGAAAGACCCGCCCGTGACCGAATCTCATCGTGCGCCTGAGCGCGCCACGATCACGGTGACGACGGTGGGGGACTCGGGCGCCGCTGGTCGCCGTCGGGCACACGGTGCTCCCAAGCGACGGGGTCGGCCGCCGCGGCGGCATACGGTCGCGAAGGTGTTGACCACCACGACACTGGTGATGGCGCTCGCGGTGGCGATGAGTGTCGTCTATCTCTACCGCCACCTCAACAGCAACCTGACCGTCGATGACTCCACCGAGTTGATGACCAATCGGCCCGAGGTGATCAAGGTCGAGGGGCCCCGAGAGCCGATCAACATCCTGGTCATGGGCTCGGACTCCCGCGAGGGCAAGGGCAACAACATCGACGGACTGACGGGCCTGGGGGAGCGGTCGGATACGACGATCCTGGTGCACCTCTCCGCGGACCGGACGCGTGCCTACGGCATCTCGATCCCCCGCGACTCGATGATCGCCCGCCCCGAATGCAAGCTCCGCAACGGCGACGTGGTGCCGGGCTCTTCTTATGCGATGTGGAACGAGGCGTTTGGCATCGGTGGCGCGGCTTGCACGATGCAACAGTTCGAACAGCTCACCGGGATCCGGCTCCAACACCATGTGGTGATCGACTTCCAGGGCTTCAAAGACATGGTCGATGCCATCGACGGCGTCGAGGTCTGCCTGCCCGAACCGATCGACGATCCTGAGCACAACATCCACCTCAAGGCCGGCACCCGGCAGATCAAGGGCAACGAGGCGCTGAGCTACGTGCGGGTGCGCTATCGCGTCGGCGACGGCTCCGACACCAGCCGGGTCAAGCGGCAGCAGGCCTTCATCGCCTCGATGGCCAACAAGGTCATCTCCGCCGACACCCTGGCGCGGCCCGACCGCACCGTGAAGTTCCTCAACGCGGCCACCAAGTCACTCACGGTCGACCGGGGCCTCAAAAATGTGCTCAAGATCGCCGACGTCGCGGTGCAGTTCAAGGACATCGGCTTGGACCGGATCCAGTTCATCACCGTGCCGTGGGGCACCGACCCGACGAACCCCAACCGCATCGTCTGGACCCCGGCGGCCGCTGACCTCTGGAAGCGCATCGCCAACGACCGGCCGTTGACCAAGTCGCTCAAGACCGGGGTCATCAAGGCCTCCGAACAGGGTTCCGGTTCACCCTCAAGCCCGTCGAGCGAGCCGACTCGAGGCCCGTCTGCCTCGCCGAGCGCGACGCCGGGTGACTCGGCCAAGGCCGAAGAGGCCCTCCGCAACGGTCTGTGTGCATGACGGGCGAACGCGCCCCGGTCGAGGCCAACGTGTCTGCCGCTGAGCCTGAGTGGAAGCGGCGTCGGCGGTTGGCCGCGCTGCTCGGAGACGTGCTCCCCGACCAGACCGGAGACGATGTCGATCCGGAGTCGTCGGCCGCGCGTGGCCCGGCTAGCGGGGCCCGGGAGTCGGCCTCCGATGCGTGGTTGCGCGAGCAGGTGCCACCGCACCACGGTTAGCCGCGTAGGACGCCCGCTTGAGGCGCGCCCGCCCCGCAAGGGTTCGCCAACGACAAAGGCCGCCCCCGGCAAGGGGCGGCCTCTCTCGTGAAGCTTGGTCAAGCGTCCTGCTTGGCGGAGTGAAAC
>JBAQXA010000634.1:0-7140 GCA_049299195.1 Nocardioides sp. | reverse complement strand
GTCTCGACTCGGCACCCAGTAGGTCAGCTGCACCTGCAGGCCGGCATGGATGGCACCTTCGAGGCTCGCGCGCAGCGTCGCGAGCTCCGGCGGCGCCACGCCGGGATCGACCGCAACCTCACCGGCTGCGGCGGCGAGCTCGAGTTTGCGCAGCGCCCGGTCGACCACGTCGACACTGGGCTGGGCGCGGCCGGCCGGCTTCTCCGCCCAGGATGGCCCCGCCGAGTCGAGGGAGCCGCGCAGCGCGCGCAAGGCCACGATGAGGGCCGATGCCTCCGTGGGAGTGAGCCGCAGCGGACGGGAAAGGTAGTCGGCATTGGAGACCCGAATGACGCCCTCGGCGCCCTCGCCCTCCAACGCGTCGAGATCAACGTCGATGAGGTCGTCGGGGTAGCCACCCGGGAGGCCACACATGAAGAGGACCTTGAGATCGCTGACGAGCTGGTCTGGTGCGACCCGCAGGTCAGCGGCGGCGCGCTCGAGACTGACGCCGTCACCGTGTGCGTAGAGATAGGGCACCAGCGCCAAGAGCCGTGCCACTTGCTCCTTGGCACCCCCTGAATGCGCGGGACTCACCGCACCACTCCCGCCGCCGGTGTCAGGCCCAGACGTCGACACAGCTCTTCGCGAACTTCTGGGGGGCCTTCGACCACCAAAGTCGAGCCGTAGCTCAATAACTCAGCCACGGCGTCACCCGAGCGCCGCACGACGAGCCGATCCCATTCCTGGCCCCGGTCCGGGCCGAGCACGCCACGCTCCACGACTTCGGCGTCGCGACGCAGCCCGAAGCCAGCGCCGGAGCGCACCAAAACGGTAATGGCGAGCTCGTCGGTGGGGCGTGCCAGTCGCCGGGCCACGGCTCGGACGTCGGTGCCTGTGGGCACCGTGAACGCCTGCGGGGCTCCCGTGCGCGTCACCTTGCCTTGCACGCGGGACAACCGGAAGACCCGCTCCTCCGCCCGATCGACGTCCCACCCCACGACGTACCATCGCCCAGAGAAGCGGACCACGCCCCAGGGATGGATATGCCGGTGAGCGGCGTCGGCTCCGGGGCGTCGATAGGAGAACTTCACCGCGCAGCGCTCCAGTGTGGCTTCCCAGAAGGCGTCGAAGCTCGGCTCCTCCGCCACCAGGCGCGGCTCGGCAATCTGCAGCGCTGACTCATCGAGCTCTTGGCCGGTGGCGCGCAGCTTGCGCAGCGCCTCCGCCGTTGCGTCCGCGAGCCGTGCGTGCTCCCACACCTTGGTCGCCAGGGCGACCACGGCGGCCTCCTCAGAGGTGAACACCACTTCGGGCAGCTCGAACTGGTCCCGCCTGATGCGGTAGCCCGGCTCCTCAAAGTAGGCATCCATGCTGCCGACCTCGATGGGCACGCCCAGCGAGCGCAACTCTTCCTTGTCCCGCTCAAACATCTTCTCGAACGCCTCGACCCCGGCATCGGGATAGAGGATCGAGCGGATCCGGTCCTTAGGCACGAAGTGTCGCTGGACGAGCAACATGATGAGCAGGTTGAGCAGCCGCTCACTCTTAGCCGGTGCCGCCGTCATGCGGGGTGCCGCCCTTCGCTCAGGTGGTGCCCAGGATGTCGAGCACGAAGTAGAGCGTGTCGGTGCCGCTGATGCCCGCGCCCTCGTTGCCGGCCTCGCCGTAGCCCAAGGCGGGCGGCACCACAATCACGACGCGGCTACCCGAGGCGACGCCTTCAAGCCCTTGCTGCCAGCCCTTGACCAGTCCGGAGATGGCGAAGGTCGCAGGATCTGGGGCCGAGTAGTTGCCATCGAAGGGCTTCTTGCCGCCATAGACCTGACCGAGATAGCGAGTGACGACGGTCGACTTGGCGGTGACCTTCGGTCCATCGCCCTCGATGAGCGGGTAGACGTGCAGCTTGCCGTCGGGCTTGTCGGAGCCCGCGAAGTCCCACCCGGTGATGATCCCATCGGTCTCGACGAGCTTGGGCAGCCCGGCGGGCAGTGGCTTGGCGGTGCCCTCGAGCTTCTGGGCGACCGTGCTTAGCAGATCGACGATGTAGATCACGGTGTCGGTGTTGCCAACGCCGAGTTGGGCGTTGCCACTGGGGCCGTAAGCATCCTTGGGTGGCGCCGCCACCATCACCCGAGAGCCGATCGTGTGGTCCAGGAGCGCGCTCTTAAGCCCCTTGGCCAAGGTGTCGTCAACCTTCAGCAGCTGTGCCTGCACGTTGTAGGAGTTGTAGAGCACCTGCTGACTGAAGCCGTTGGCCAAAACGATCTGGGTCAGCACGGTGTCGCCCTTGGCTACCTTGGCGCCATCGCCCTCTTCGAGCACCTTGGAGGTGGTCTCCTGGACGACCAGCTGGTCGCTGAACTTCACCTCAGGCGACGCGCCAAAGGCACCGGTCACCGTGATTGGGTCGAGGCCGGTGTCATCTTTGGCCCCCGACTCCGAATCCGCGCCGCAGCCTGCGAGCGCGATGGACAGGGACACGAGCAGGGCAACAGTGAAACGACGACGCACAAGGAGCCTCTTCTAAACGCAACGGACTGGCCGGATCACCTTACCGGGCAACCGGAAGGAAACCGGGCAATCCCGCCGACAGGCGTCACATGCCTTCGATCAACCGCTGCACGCGATCATCGTGGGAGCGGAACGGGTCCTTGCACAAGACCGTGCGCTGCGCCTGGTCGTTGAGCTTGAGGTGGACCCAGTCGACGGTGAAGTCGCGGCGGCGTTCTTGGGCTCGCTTGATGAAGGCACCACGCAGGCGGGCGCGGGTGGTCTGCGGGGGTTTGTTCTTGGCCTCGAAAATCTTGAGGTCGGTGGTC
This sequence comes from Nocardioides sp., assembly GCA_049299195.1. Lineage (GTDB taxonomy): Bacteria > Actinomycetota > Actinomycetes > Propionibacteriales > Nocardioidaceae > Nocardioides. The sequence continues at coordinate 4,339 of JBAQXA010000634.1, read as the reverse complement.
ACGCGGGAGACGAGGCCGCGCTTCTCCATGAGGTAGTAGAGGCCCCGGTCGCGGCGAATGTCGTGGTAGGCCAAGTCGAGTTGGGCCACCCGCGGGTGCCCGAGTTCGAGGCCATGCTTGGCCCGATAACGATCGATGAGCTTCCACTTGATCACCCAGTCGATCTCCCGCTCGACCAGGCTCAGATCGTCGCTCTCGACGGCCTTGAGGCCGCGCTCCCACAGATCTAGGGCCTGCTCGATGACGGGCGTGCCGATCTGACGGCGGTCGACGAAGTCCCGTGCCTTGGAGAGGTACTCGTGCTGGATGTCCAACGCGGTCGCCTCCCGCCCATTGGCCAGCCGCACCCTCCGCCGGGCGGTGACGTCGTGGGAGATCTCGCGGATCGCTCGAATGGGGTTCTCCATGCTCAGATCACGCATCACCACACCCTCCTCGATCATCCGCAGGACCAGATCGCAACTGGCGACCTTGAGCAGCGTGGTCGTCTCGCTCATGTTGGAGTCGCCGACGATGACGTGGAGGCGACGGTACTTTTCGGCGTCCGCATGGGGCTCGTCGCGGGTGTTGATGATCGGGCGGCTGCGCGTGGTGGCGCTGGAGACGCCCTCCCAGATGTGCTCGGCGCGCTGGGAGACCGAGTACGACGCCCCGCGGGGGGTCTGGGTCACCTTCCCGGCGCCCACGATGATCTGCCGAGTGACCAGGAAGGGAATCAGCGTGTCGGCCAGGCGAGAGAACTCCCCGCCGCGGCCGACCAGATAGTTCTCATGGCAGCCGTAGGAGTTGCCGGCCGAGTCGGTGTTGTTCTTGAACAGGTAGATGTCGCCGCTGATCCCCTCGTCGTGCAGCCGCTGCTCGGCATCGACCATCAGGCCTTCGAGGATCCGCTCCCCCGCCTTGTCGTGGGTGAGGAGCTCGACGATGTCGTCACACTCGGGGGTGGCGTATTCCGGGTGGGAGCCCACATCGAGATAGAGCCGCGCTCCGTTGCGGAGGAAGACATTGCTGGAGCGCCCCCACGAAACCACCTTGCGGAAGAGGTAACGGGCCACCTCGTCGGGAGACAGCCTTCGCTGACCACGAAACGTGCACGTGACGCCGTACTCGTTCTCGATGCCGAAGATCCGCCGGTCCACTTCTTCACCCTAGAGCAGGTCGAGATGGTCCAGTGCGAGATAGGTCTGTAGCCCGGCGCCCAGGCGGCCGGCCTTGAGCTCCTTGCGGACCTCCGCAAGCTCCATCAGCACGACTTCGCAGTCTTCAAATTCATCCAGCGTCTGGTCCTGGGTGTGGATGCAGTCGTAGGCAATCGCCACGTGTTGGGGTCGGGTGAAGTTGTTGAGCTGGACGGTGCCGGCGTGTTCGAGCCGGCCGGCGGCGTAGCCGGTCTCTTCGAGCAACTCGCGAGCCGCGGCGGCCAGCGGGTCCTCCCCCGGGTCGACGAGACCACCGGGGATGCTGAGCACGCGTCGCGCGGGCCCGGCACGAAACTGTCGCACCATCACCACGGTGCGCTCAGGCGTGAGCGCCAGGACCGCGGTGACTTCGGGAATGTCGAGCAACTCCCAGGACACACTGCGCCCATCGGGCAGGCGATAGCGGCGCTGGATCACCGACAGGAAGCCCTCGTGCACGCGCAGATCTGGCCCCTCCGCCTCCCACACGCCGCTCACGAGGGTGACTCGGACTCCCCGAGCAGGGCTTCAAGCCGGGAGGGGATGATGCGGGCAAACTTGCGCGGCCGCGGGCGGTGTCGATCGAGGACCGCGACCTCCAACTCCGTCCAGGCGATCGTCCGCGTGGTCGACTCGCCCTTGTCGGTCGTCGCTTGGCCCAGCGCCGCGATCGCCAGGCGCAACGCGTCCTCGACTATGGCGCCCTCTTGATAGTGCTCGGCGAGGTAGGCCGCGGCGGCCTCGGTCGAGCCACCCATCACCGCATAGCCGTGCTCGTCGGCGACCTGGCCGTCGTAGGTGAGGCGATAGATCTGGTCGCCCGCGGCCTCGGCACCCACCTCGGCCACGAGGAGCTCGACTTCGTAGGGCTTCTCTCCGCCGCTCGAGAAGATCGTGCCGAGGGTCTGGGCGTAGGCGTTGGCCAACCCGCGGCCCGTCACATCGCGCCGGTCGTAGGCATAGCCCCGCATGTCGGCTAGTCGCACGCCGGCGATGCGCAGGTTTTCGAACTCGTTGTAGCGGCCGACCGCGGCAAACGCGATCCGGTCATAGATCTCGGAGACCTTGTGCAGCGCCTGCGACGGGTTCTCCGCGACGAACGCGATCCCATCGGCATACTGCACCGCCACCACCGAGCGCCCGCGGGCGATGCCCTTGCGGGCGAAGTCCGCCCGGTCCTTCATCAACTGCTCGGGGGAAACGTAGAACGGCATGCTCATCGCGATCGCCTCCTCACGTCAGTCCTGCAGCGGGGCCATCGGGCCGGGTCATGCGCCCGGCGATGACACGATCGGCCAGTTCGGCCACCTCGGCGTCGGGCATGCGCGTGCCTCCCGACGCGGTGATCACGTGCACGACCGGGAAGATCCTCCGGGTCAGGTCGGGCCCACCAGTGGCCGAGTCGTCATCGGCCGCGTCATAGAGAGCCTGGATGACGACCGTTGCGCAGTCCTCGGCGGAGAGGTCGTCGCGGTAGAGCTTCTTGAGCGAGCCGCGGGCAAACAGCGAACCCGAGCCGACCGAGTGAAACGCGGTCTCCTCATAGCGGCCGCCGGTGACGTCATAGGAGAAGATCCGGCCTTGTCCGTGGACGAGGTCGTAGCCGGCGAAGAGGGGAACGACCGCCAGCCCCTGCATCGCCATGCCGAGATTGGCCCGGATCAGCGTCGCCAGGCGATTGGCCTTGCCGTCCATCGACAGGGTCGTGCCCTCGATCTTTTCGTAGTGCTCGAGTTCGACCTGGAAGAGCCGCACCAGTTCGACGGCGATGCCCGCTGAGCCGGCGATGCCCACCGCGGAGTATTCATCGGCAGGAAAGACCTTCTCGATGTCGCGCTGGGCGATGATGTTGCCCATCGTCGCGCGCCGGTCGCCGGCCATCAGGACCCCTCCGGGGAACGTGGCGGCAACGATCGTGGTGCCATGGGGCGCGAGGTCTGCTCCCTGCCCGTTGGCAGGCAGCACCCGACCGCCGGGCAGGAGATCCGGGGCTTGACCGGCTAGAAAGTCGGCGAAAGACGACGTTCCCGGCGCGAGATAGGCGCCCGGGAGACGAGCCTGGTCCACCGGCTACTCCCCGCCCTTCTGGATGAACGACTTCACGAAGTCCTCCGCGTTGGACTCCAGAACCGAGTCGATCTCGTCCAACATCGCGTCCACATCATCGTCGAGGGCTTCCTTGCGCTCGGCGACGCCGGACTCGGTGGCAGCCGAGACCTCCTCGGTCTCTTCGCCGGTCGCGTCGGTGCTCTTGCGTGGCTGCTTCTGCTCCTGTGCCATGGCCCGACCCTAGTCGGTGAGCACAGCGAAGAGCTCCTCGGCTCGCTCGCAACGGTCCATGAGGGCGCCGATCGATGCGCGTGTCCCGCGCAGGGGGTCCATGGTCGGAATCCGCTGCAGCGAGTCGTGTCCGGGCAGATCGAAAATCACCGAATCCCACGAAGCTGCGGCGACCTGATCGGGATACTTCGTCAGGCAACGCCCCCGGAAGTAGGCGCGCGTATCGTCGGGCGGCTCGTCGACCGCACGCAACACCTCGGCGTCGGTGAGGAGCCGGGTCATCCGACCCGTGGCCACCAGCCGCTCATAGAGCCCGCGCTCGGGCCGAATGTCGGTGTATTGCAGATCGATGAGCGCCAACGTGGCCGAGGACCAATCCAGACCGTCACGGTCTCGATAGGACTCCAGGAGCCGCAACTTGGCCACCCAATCGAGTTCGCCGGCCAGCGACATCGGGTCGCGCTCGAGGCGGTCGAGCACCGACTCCCAGCGCGCCAAGACATCCTGGGTCATCTCGTCGGCGTCGGAGCCGTAGACGTCCTCGACGTATTTGCGAGCAAGGTCGAGGTACTCCATCTGCAGTTGTATGCCGCTCAGTTGCCGCCCGTCCGCCAGCCGGACTGTATGCCGCAGCGTGGGGTCGTGGGAGATCTCGCGCAGCGCGGTCACCGGCGTCTCCAGCGTCAGGTCGCGGGTGACGTAGCCGTCCTCAATCATGGCGAGCACCAGCGCCGTGGTGCCGTTCTTGAGGTAGCCAGAGATCTCGGCCAGGTTGGCGTCACCGATGATCACGTGCAGCCGTCGGTGCACCTCCGGATCGGCGTGCGGCTCGTCGCGGGTGTTGATGATCGGGCGCTTGAGCGTGGTCTCCAGCCCCACCT
>JBAQXA010000633.1:0-2198 GCA_049299195.1 Nocardioides sp. | reverse complement strand
GATGAAGACGATCCGGCCGCGGCGCAGGCGCAGCATCCCCTTGGCCGCCCGCTTCGCGACGCGGAACGAGCCGGTGAGGTTGGTGTCGATGACGGTGGTCCAATCGTCCTCCGACATGCGCAGCACCAGCGTGTCCTTGGTGATGCCGGCGTTGGCGATCAGCACCTCGACCGGACCATGGGCCGCCTCGACTTCGACAAACGCGGCTTCGACGGCCACCGGGTCGGTGATGTCGCAGCGCACGTCGAGGGCTCCGGCGGGAGCACCCCCGTTGCGAGTGGTCACGGCCACCCGGTCACCGTTGGCGACGAACGCTTCGGCGATCGCTCGGCCGATGCCGCGGTTGCCGCCGGTGACGAGCACCGATCTGCCGGAGGGGGGAACGTTTTCGGGTTCGGTCACGGGGAGACGCTATCGAGTCCGCTTCGCCCAAGCGAGCATCAGGCGTCTTCTAGCCGGAACCCGATCTTGAGACCCACCTGGAAGTGCTCGACTTCGCCGTCCTTGATCTGGCCCCGGATCTGGGTCACTTCAAACCAATCGATGTGCCGCAGCGTCTGGCTCGCCCTCGACACGGCGTTGCGAATGGCCTGGTCAATGCCATCGGTGGAGGTGCCGACGATCTCGGTCAAGCGGTAGGTCCGGTCCGACATGGTGTGTCCCCTCGGTCGCACGTCCGGGCCGGTGGTCCGGCCCTCGATGGTGTTGCGCCGATCGTAGGCGCCGCCGGCTCGGCCTGTCCTGTGGGCATGACACGATGGACAGGTGCGCCGCTCCTCCTCCGCCGCGTCGCCGGTCCGGATCACCTCCGCGCGACCGAGCCGACACGAAGATCTCGACCGCAGGCAGCGGCGCTACCTGTGGTCGATGCTCCTGCGCACGGTCTGCTTCGTGGGGGCGATCGCGGTTGGACCCGGGCCGTTGCGCTGGCTGTTGCTGGCCGGCGCCGTCTTCTTGCCGTATGTCGCGGTGGTCGCCGCCAACGCCACCGATCGGCGTGGCGATTCCTTTAGCCCCGAGCGCCCGCACCAGCGCGGACGCGAGGTCACCGGCCGCTCTCAACCAGAGGATTGACGCGGGTCAATATCTGAAGACGTTTACTTTTTTCCAACCCTTCCCAGCGCGGGTTGACGGTGCCACAATCGCAAAAGAGTCGAACTCAGCATCCCCCGTCTGAGTTCGAACCGAAAGTGATGCCGGACGGTCTCCCCCGTGACTGTCCGGCATCGCCCATTTGGCCCTCAGGGAGCGGGGTGGTCAGCCGCCGATGGCCGACATCGGGCGCGTGGGCTGCAGGAAGCTCTCGTCGTCGATGCCGTGGCCGGCGCGCTTGCCGCGCATCGCGATCACCCAGCGTCGGGCGAGCTCCTCGTCGTCGACGCCGGCTCGCATCGGTGTGCGCAGGTCCGACTCAGTGCGCGCAAACAGGCAGTCCCGCACCTGGCCGTCCGCGGTCAGGCGCACCCGATCGCAGTCCCCGCAGAAGGGTCGAGTGACCGACGCGATCACCCCGACGGTCGCCGGCCCGCCATCCACGGTGAACAGCTCAGCGGGCGCGCTCCCCCGTGGCTCGCGAGCCTCGGTGAGGGTGAAGTTGGCCTGCAGCGAGGCCAAGATCTCATCGGCCGTGATCATCTCGGTACGCCGCCACCGGTGCTGGGCGTCGAGGGGCATCTGCTCGATAAACCGCAGTTCGAAGCCTTCAGCGATCGCCCAGCGCAGCAGTTCGGGCGCCTGATCGTCGTTGATCCCCCGCAGCAACACCGCGTTGACCTTCACCGGGCCCAGCCCGGCGTCGCGAGCGGCATACAGCCCGGCGAGGACGTCGGGCAGGCGGTCGCGGCGCGTGATCTCGGCAAACGTCTCGGGTCGAATGCTGTCCAACGAGACGTTGACCCGATCGAGCCCGGCCGCCCGCAGCGCCGTGGCCGTGCGCGCCAGGCCCAACGCGTTGGTCGTGACCGAGATGTCCACCGGCCCCAGGGCGCGTGTGCGGGCGATGATGTCGACCAGTCCGCGGCGCACCAGCGGCTCGCCCCCGGTGAACCGAACCTCATCAATCCCGAGTCGCTGCACCGCGATGGTGATGAGTCGGACCACCTCGTCGTCGGTCAGGACGGTCTCGTCGGGAAGCCAGTCCAGGCCCTCCGGCGGCATGCAGTAGGAGCAACGCAGATTGCACCGATCGGTCAGCGAGA
>JBAQXA010000632.1:0-2354 GCA_049299195.1 Nocardioides sp. | reverse complement strand
CGTCTGATCCGGGCATGGTGGAGAGGGTAACTGCAGGTAAACTCAGGGCCCGACAACAGCACAGGAGGTTCAGCGGCGCCATGAACAAGGAGCACCCCACGGGCGTGGCCGCCGTCACCGACGCGCTGACCGGTCCGTTGGCCGAGCTGGGCCTCGATCTTGAAGCTGTTGAACTCACCCCCGCCGGCAAGCGCAGCGTGCTGCGTGTCGCGGTCGACAAGGATGGCGGGATCACCCTCGATGACATCGCCGAGGCGACCCGGCTGGTCTCCGGCCTGCTCGATGACAGCGCAGCGATGGGCGAGCGTCCCTACACCCTGGAAGTCACCTCGCGCGGGGTCGACCGGCCGCTCACGGCGCCACGCCACTGGCGCCGCAACCAGCATCGGCTCGTGAGCATCACCCGCGCGGAGGGGGCTAGCCTCACCGGGCGGATCATGGCGGCCGGCGAGGAGAGCGCGACGCTGTTGGTCGGGGCCGACGAGGTCGAGGTGCCTTATGCCGAGGTGTCCCGGGCCCTGGTTCAGATCGAGTTCAACCCGCCGCCCGCACCACAACCAGCTCAGCCGGAAGGAGCCCAGTGATGGATATCGATCTCAGCATTCTGCGGATGCTCGAACGAGAGAAGGAAATCTCCTTTGATGTCCTCGTTGAGGCCATCGAACAAGCCTTGCTCACGGCGTACCACAAGACGCCGGGTGCCAAGGAGCGCGCGCGGGTGATCCTCGATCGCAAGAGCGGTCACGTCTCGGTGCTCGCCTCCGAACTCGATGACGAGGGAGAGGTCGTCGGCGAATACGAGGACACCCCCGATGGCTTCGGCCGGATCGCTGCCACGACCGCCAAGCAGATCATGTTGCAGCGGCTGCGCGATGTCGAGGACGACATCCGCTTCGGGGAGTTCTCCGGCAAGGAGGGCGACATCGTCTCGGGCGTGATCCAGCAGGGCCGCAACCCCAACGACGTGATGGTGGATCTCGGCAAGCTGGAGGCGCTGTTGCCGCTCGGCGAGCAGGTGCCGGGGGAGCGCTACGCGCACGGCTCGCGGATCAAGTGCCTGGTCATTTCGGTCCGCAAGGGCATGCGGGGGCCGCAGATCACCTTGTCGCGCTCGCACCCCAACCTCGTGCGCAAGCTCTTTGCGCTGGAGGTCCCGGAGATCGCCGACGGCAGCGTCGAGATCGCCGGTTTGGCCCGCGAAGCCGGCCATCGCACCAAGATCGCGGTGCGCGCGCGGGGTGCCGGCGTCAACGCCAAGGGCGCCTGCATCGGACCGATGGGGCAGCGGGTGCGCAACGTGATGGCCGAACTGCACGGAGAGAAGATCGACATCGTCGACTTCTCCGATGACCCGGCTGAGTTGGTCGCACACGCGCTCTCACCCGCCCGCGTCAACTCGGTGGAGATCCTCTCCTTGGAGGCGAGGGCCGCTCGGGTGATCGTGCCCGACTACCAACTCTCGCTGGCGATCGGCAAGGAGGGCCAAAACGCCCGCCTCGCTGCTCGGTTGACCGGCTGGCGCATCGACATCCGCTCCGATGAGGAGCCCACCCCGCCGGCCGGCGACTGACGGCTGGCGCGAATCGAGGGCGTCGCCACACACGCCACGAGCGGGCGGCGTTGCCGGTTCGCGGATCGTCTGTGCCGCGCGCTAGAGTGTCCAACGGTGGTTTCGAGCGAATCTCCCCCAAACGACACACGTCCCTTCCTGCCCAGTGGGCCGGTTCGGACCTGTGTGGGATGCCGGGCACGAGCCGCCAAGTCCGAGTTGTTGCGTGTGGTTGCCGGATCGGTCGAGCAGGGTCGCAGGACCCTCAAGCCGGACCCGGCCGGGGTCGCTTCGGGGCGCGGTGCCTATGTGCACCGAGACCCGGATTGCCTGCAGACAGCCCAGCGTCGCCGAGCGTTCGGGCGGGCCCTCCGGGTCCGCGAGGCGCTGGATGACGCAGAGTTGGCCGATTACGTCGCCGCTGGGACATGATGGACCTTGACCGAGCATGACCGACCGACCAGAAACTGGAGCAGCAGCTCATGAGCACTCGATGAGTTCTTTCCGATGAGCATTAGCTACCCCTAACGGTCCGACCCGCGACGCGGCGCCGGGCCACCAATAAGGAGCCCGAGGACCCGTGTCCAAAACCCGAGTTTCAGAACTCGCCAAGCGCTACAACGTCAAGAGCAACGAAGTCATCACCATGCTCGGCGAGCTCGGTGAGTTCGTGAAGACTGCCTCCTCCAGCATTGAGCTGCCGGCGGTCAAGAAGTTCGAAGCGCGATTCGGCGCCGAACTCGAAGCCAAGATGAAGCCGGCCGCACCCGCGGCCGAACCCGCACCTGCAGCAGCGGCCGCACCT
>JBAQXA010000631.1:0-4240 GCA_049299195.1 Nocardioides sp. | reverse complement strand
GGGCAGCCGATCTCGGTGCACTGGCCCACCTCCGCGCGGACCCGACCCTGGCAGGCGCCGGGGGTGAGCGGGCCACGATGGTGCAGTTCTCCAGCTCCTTCTGCGCTCCCTGCCGCACGACTCGGGTGCTCCTGGCCGATCTGGCCTCCACTCGCCCGGGGGTCGCGCATGTGGAGATCGACGCGGAGAGTCACCTGGAGTTGGTGCGCGAGTTGGGCATCTCACGCACGCCGACCACGCTGGTGATCGACGCCCAGGGCCGCGAGATTGCCCGGGCCGCTGGTGCGCCGACGCGAGCGCAGGTCGAAGCGGTGCTGGCCGAGGTGGCGCCGCAATGATGACGCCGAGGGTGTCCAAAATATGGACGCCTATCTCAATGAATGAGACGTGCGATTCCGTTCTGTCCCCTGCCGCTCCTAGGGTGGTGGCCATGTCGTCGACCATGCTGACCAAGCGCCGCGCAGTGGATCACTGCCTCGTGCGCTCGTCGCTGTGTCGAATGTCCTGACCGGTTGCCTGCTCGAAGCCGCCCGCTGACGGGCCGCATCAGGCTCCGGAGTCGCCGATCCGGCGACCGACGCCTCGTTTGAGTTCGCGTCGAACCCCCTGCTCCGCCACCCGGTGAGTCACCTTTGCCGGCGCCTTCCCGCTCTGCCAGCCCGTTTGTCCGGCCCGTTTGCCCAGCCTTTCGGCATACACCCTTCTGACTAAGGACTTCGACCCATGTCTGCTCTTGTCACTCCCGCACCGACGACCACCGGGGCTCCGGTGGGGGCCCTCGACCCCCGCGGAGCGCGGGTTGCGGCCGCCATCACCGCCACGGTGTTGGCGGTCACCCTGCTCTCGGCACCGTCGCCGGTGGCCACGTTGTTGCTGCTCGCCCAGACCGCTGTCTTCGCGATCGGTGCTTCGCGCGGCGTGGCCGCGACGCCGTACGCCTTGTTCTTCCGGCAGGCGATCCGGCCTCGGCTGGCTCCGCCGACCGAATGGGAGGACCCGGCGCCGCCGCGGTTTGCCCAGGGTGTCGGCCTGCTCTTCGGCCTCGTCGGCCTGGCGGGACTGCTCACCGGGGCGACCACCGTCGGTCTGATCGCGGTGGGGCTGGCGCTCGCGGCCGCGCTGCTCAACGCCGTCTTCGGCTTCTGCCTGGGCTGCGAGATCTACCTGCGCGTGGCGCGGCTGCGCGCCGCTTGATCGCGTCCTGCGCCTGACACTCAGTTCTGCTCACCACCCGCTTGCCATCAAACACTTTTGCCACAAGGAGAAACATCATGAGTCGCGAGACTGCACTCGTCACGGCCCAGTGGGTCGAAGACAACCTCGACAACGCCGACATCGTGCTGATTGAGGTCGACGAGGACACCACGTCCTACGACAAGGGCCACATCAGGGGCGCCCTCAAGCTCGACTGGACCACCGATCTGCAAGACCAGGTGCGCCGGGATTTCGTCAACAAGACCCAGTTTGAGGCGTTGCTCAGCGCGCGGGGAGTGCGCAACGACCACACCGTCGTCCTTTACGGCGGCAACAACAACTGGTTCGCGGCCTACGCCTATTGGTACTTCAAGCTCTATGGGCACCAGGACGTGAAGTTGCTCGACGGTGGCCGCAAGAAGTGGGAGCTCGACAGCCGGCTGCTCACCGACGAGGTGCCCAGCCGACCGGAGACGGCCTACGTCGCGACCGAGCAGGACCTGTCGATCCGGGCCTTCCGTGACGAGGTCGTCGCGGCCATTGGCGTGCAGAACCTCGTCGATGTCCGCTCGCCCGATGAGTATGCCGGGCGGTTGCTCGCCCCGGCCCACCTGCCGCAGGAGCAGGCGCAGCGGGCCGGCCACATCCCGACCGCCGCGAGTGTCCCGTGGAGCAAGGCGGCCAACGACGATGGCACCTTCAAGTCCGACGAGGAGTTGCGGGCCATCTACAGCGAGGCTGGCGTCGACTGGAGCAAGGACACGATCGCCTACTGCCGGATCGGGGAGCGCTCTTCGCACACCTGGTTCGTGCTGCGCGAACTCCTCGGGGAGGCCAACGTCAAGAACTACGACGGCTCTTGGACCGAATACGGCTCGCTGGTCGGTGTGCCGGTCGCCCTGGGCGATGAGCGGGGTGAGGCATGAGCTGCGCCGCGCCCGAGGGTGGGCACGCCCTCGCCGGGGTCAACCTCGCCAAGCAGGCGGTGATTCAGGGCTCGGTCGTGCGCGACGGGCAGCCCGTGCGCGGTGCCTACGTGCGGCTGCTCGACCGCACGGGGGAGTTCACCGCGGAGGTGCCGACGAACGAGGCGGGCGAGTTCCGGTTCTTTGCCGGCGACGGTGACTGGACGCTGCGGACCCTTGCGCCGCGCTCGGAGGTCGTCGATCGCCGGGTGCTCGCCACGGTGGGGTCCGTGGCCGAGGTCTCGATCGCGCTGTAGGCGCTCGCGGCTGGTCGCTGAGCCGATCTGCTGGGCCGGATCTCTGGGGGGCGTGCCTATGGGGCGTCGAGGATCAGCGTGATCGGGCCGTCGTTGACGCTGTGCACCGCCATGTCCGCGCCGAAGCGACCGCGCTCGACGTGGGCGCCGAGCGCGACCAGTGCGTCGCAGAACGCGTCATACAGGGGCTCGCTGACGGGTCCGGGCGCGGCGGCGCTCCAGCTCGGACGGCGGCCCTTGCGGGTGTCGGCATACAGCGTGAACTGGCTGATCACCAGGATCGGGGTGTCGAGATCGGCCGCGGAGCGCTCCTCGCTCAGGATGCGGAGTTCCCAGATCTTGCGGCTGAGTCGCTCGACCTCGGCCGCACCGTCTGCGTGGGTGACGCCGAGGTAGACGAGCAGGCCCGGGCCGGGGAGCTCGCCGACGGTCTCGCCGTCCACGACGACCCTGGCCTCGCTGACTCGCTGCACAACCGCCCGCACGAGCTGGAACCCTAGCGCCGAGCGGGCACTTATTCCGCGCAATGTGGCGCGAGCGGGCACTTCTTCCGCGAATCCAACGCCGAGCGGGCACTTATTCCCGCGGCGGTATGCCGATCAGCGCGGCCGGATGCCCAAGAACGAGCGCGCTTCGGTCGTCGACATCGGCGTGCGCTGGGCGATCCGACCGAGCTCCACGACTCGCTCGACGAGTTGCCGGTTGGACTCGACCGGCACGCCGCGGGCGATCGTCAGCACGTCTTCCATCCCAACGCGGAGGTGGCCGCCCTTGCTGAGCGAGGCCATCGCCACCGCCAGGGTGGAGCGGCCGATCCCGGTCGCCGACCACGACGTGGTCTCCCCCGGCAGGGCCTGCACCGCGGCGACGAGCGCGTCGGCGGTGCCGTTCATCCCGCCCGGCACGCCCATGACGAGGTCGCAGTGCACCTTGCCGCCGTAGGGCACGCCGTACTTGTCGATCAGGCGGCGCATCGCATGCACCTGGCCCAGGTCGAACAGCTCGAACTCGGGGACGATCTCGCGCTCCTGGCTGAGCTGATAGAGCTCGCACACGAAGGGCCACGGGTTCATGAACACGTCGTCGCCGAAGTTGGTGGTGCCCATCGTGAGGGAGCACGAGTCGGGGTCGGCGTCGAGCACCTTCATGCGGTTCTCCAGCGGGTCGTGCACCGAGCCGCCCGTCGAGAGTTGCACCACGAGGCTCGTGTTGTCGCGCACAGCCGCGACCCACTCCTTGAGGAGGCCAAGGTCAAGCGTGGGCTTGTGCTCCAGATCGCGGACGTGGATGTGCACCATGGCCGCGCCCGCGGCCTCGCACTCGATGGCGGTCTGGGCCAACTCCTCCGGTGTCGTGGGGAGCTGGGGGCAGTCGGCCTTCGCGGTCTCGGCGCCGGTCGGGGCGACGGTGATGAGGAGGCGGTCGGCGGGCACGTCGGTCATGAGGCCATCGTGCCACTCGCCTCAGCGCCGTGAATAAGTGCCCGGTCACGCGTCGGTTTGTGGAATAAGTGCCCGCTCGCGCTGGAGTGCGCGGAATAAGTGCCCGCTCGCGCGTCGGAGGGGGGTGGTTAGTAGACGAGGGCTTGGGCGCCGTCGGCGAGGACTTCCTCGACGTAGGCCGCGGCGCCGGCGATACGCACGCCGGGGAGCAGGTCGTCGGGGCACAGGCCGCGGCGTACGGCGCATTGGGTGCAGACGGTGACCGTGCCGGCGGCAAGCACCACGTCACGCAGATCGGCCAGCGGGGCGGCGCCGGCGAGCTCGAACTCCTCGGCAGGTCCCGGAGTGCCGAACCACGCGGCGTCGCCGGTCAGCCACAAGC
>JBAQXA010000630.1:0-3227 GCA_049299195.1 Nocardioides sp. | reverse complement strand
GGAGAGGTACGCGCCGATCCCGGTGATCGAGGTGGTCCGGCCGGCGGTGCGCCGCGCGATCGTGGCGACTAAGAATCGCAAGATCGGAGTCCTCGGCACGTCGGCCACCATTGCCTCGGGCGCCTATCAAGATGCCTTCGGCGTCGTGCCCGATCTTGAGATCACGGCTGTCGCATGTCCTCGGTTCGTCGACTTTGTGGAGCGCGGGATCACCAGCGGTCGGCAGATTTTGCAGCTGGCGCAGGGCTACCTGGAGCCGCTGCAAGAGGCGGGCGTGGACACTGTCGTGCTCGGTTGCACGCACTATCCGCTGCTCGCCGGTGTGATTCAGCTTGTCATGGGCGACGAGGTGACGCTGGTGTCGAGCGCCGAGGAGACGGCGAAGGATGCGTTTCGGGTGCTCACCGAGAGTGACACCCTGCACCCGCACACGGGGCGTGCGGCGACGCGAAGCTTCTCGGCGACGGGCGACCCGGAATCCTTCCGCAAACTGTCGACGCGCTTCCTCGGCCCGAGCGTCGGACATGTGACGCACGTCTAGGTGACACCAGCGGAGTAACGGGTAGGACAAAGGCCGGGGGTTTGCCGCATTGCGCGGACCCGTCGTGGCAGAGTGGGGCGCATGCGTTTGACGGTGCTGGGGTGCTCGGGAAGTGTGAATGGACCCGGCGCGCCCTGCTCTGGGTATCTCCTCCAAGCCGAAGGCCATCCGCCCGTTTTGTTGGATTGCGGCCACGGCGTTTTTGGGGAGCTGATTCAGCACGCCAATCCCAATGAGGTTGCGGTCTTGCTGTCGCACCTGCATGCCGATCACTGCCTCGATCTGCCGGCGATGCTCGTCTGGCGGCGGTGGGCTCCGGAGAAGGCGACCGAGCGCTCGCTGCTAATCGGCCCACCCGGCACCGCACTGCGCATCGGCTCGGCGTCGTCGGAATACCCGGGCGAGATCGACGACATCACCGATACCTACGACGTGCATGAATGGTCGGACCGGGCCACGGTTGTGGTGCACGGGCTGACCGTCGAGCCCTTCAAGGTGGCACATCCGCCGGCCACGTTTGGCTTCCGGATCACCGGACCCGACGGCGAAGTCTTGGTCTACAGCGGTGACACCGGCTACGACGACGTGGTGGTGGAGTTGGCCCGCGATGCGGACCTCTTCCTCTGCGAAGCGTCGTGGGAGCACGATCCCGAGGTTCGCCCCAAGGACATGCATCTGTCGGGCGTGGAGGCTGGCCGACTGGCCACCCGCGCCAAAGTGCGCTCGCTCGCGCTGACGCACATCGTGCCGTGGTGCGATTCCGACGCGATCATGGACGAGGCCAGCGACGAGTACCGCGGCCCGCTGCAGTTGGTGCACCAAGGCCAGGTCATCGAGGTCCGCCCGCCATTCAACGGCTGACGCGCAGCAGCCTTGCTGAGCGGTATCGGCCCGCTCTCCCAGCAGAAGCCTGGTTGAGCAAAGCCTGGCGGCGCACTATCGGCCCGCTCCCTGAGCATCCTATGGAGGGGTGTGTCAACGGTGCTGTTTCTGGGTGTGGGCGTGGTGGTCTTGTCGCGTGGCCTGCGTGTGGTCCGCGATTGGTGTTTGTGCTGGTTGGGGCGGTTTTCGGGAAGGGCGGTTAGGGGTCTGGCCCGGGCCGGTGCTCTGGCTAGCGATCAATCGAGTTTCTGACTCAACATCCTGGATACGAGCTTGGGTGCGGCCGGGGCGGGACTGCTCATGCTCAGGGTCGAGTTCTGAACTCAAGCCGATTCGAGCTTGTCCCTGGCTCATTCCCGGGTACCGGGTCATGCTGCGGTGACGGGCTCCTTACTGCTGGTGATGGTGCGGCGGGCTCGGCCGCGGGCTATCTCGGGGTCCCACGGGGTGCGGGTGACCACGACGACCCAGAGTTGACGCAGGAGCGCGGCGGCGAGTGCGGTGCGCGCCTGGATGGGGTGCAGTTTGTTGTCGGTGCGGGTGGTGAGATGCCGGTAGCGGTCAGAGACAACGGGATTGTGTTGCCACATTCCGATGACTGCTTGCCAGGCCGCGGTCCGTAGGCCGGGGCGGCCTCGGCCACTGATTTTGGTCGATCCGGAGTATCGGCCCGAGCTGTTCGCGCGTGGGCATAGGCCGGCGTGTTTAACGATGGCTCGTGCTGAATCGAAGCGGGTCGGGTCCCCGATCTCTGCCAGGACCGCCGCGCCACCGATAGCGCTGAGCCCCGGGATGCTCGTGACCAGTTCAGTGAGATCGAGCTGGTCAAGGATGGAGACCATCGCTTGTTCGATCTCGGTGCGTTCATCGCGGATCCGGGCGATATCAGCGAGCGCGTAACGAGCCCGTTCAATCGCGCCACTGTGGTCCCGGTCCGGGGAGCGGCCCGCGGCAGCGAACAGTGCTTTGAGTGTCCGCTGGTGGAGGCGTTTACCGCCCAGAGCAGGGAGTTCTTGCAGTGCTAGCCGGGTGAACTCGGCCAGATCGAGGCCGGCGATCAATGCTCGGTCGCAGTCCACGGCAAGCATTCCCGCGAGCCAGGTGTAAGACCTGAACGGTGCCGCGGCCGCCCCGAGCGCGGCGGGCCACGCCTCATCCAGAAGATCACGGACCTGCTGGCGGGCCGCTGCCCCGGCCTCGACCAGTTGCGCTCGCCGCGCACCGAGATGACGTAGCCGACTCCACAACAGATCCGGAGGTTCGGGAATGTAGAAGTGGAGCTCGGTGACAAGTCGGGCGATGATCATGGCGTCTTTGTCATCGGACTTATCGTTGGTCAGATCCTCCGCTTCCCGGGCCCGACGCACCAGCATCGGCTGCACACACACGAACGATTCATTGCGTGCAGCCGCGAGTTCACCAACTGCTTTCCACCGGTGGCCCGTTGGCTCACACGCGATCAGCACGCCACTGAACCCGGCATCAACAGCAACCTGGTGAGCCCACTGCAAATGCGCACTCAACCCATCAGGGCGGCAATACACGGTCCGCCGACCCAACACCCTGCTGTCATGGTCAGCAACCACGATCGCTTGCTTAGCCGCGGCGAGATCAATCGCAACCACCGCGAACTCCGGAGGAAGCAGCCTCCGGAACAATTCCAATCTAGCGTTACGCCGCCGATCACCCCGTGACGTAGTCGTACGATCAGACACGACATCCTCCTTGCTGTTGGTTGGGACACCAAGCCCTCTAACACCAACAGCAAGGGGGTGTCTCCAAAACAACTCAAGGACTTACTAGC
>JBAQXA010000629.1:0-8880 GCA_049299195.1 Nocardioides sp. | reverse complement strand
GTGTCCGAGGACGCGCCCTGCAGCGCGTTGACCAATCCTTCGAGTTGCGACTGCGTGTTGTTGTCGACGAACGGGATGATCTTGTCCTTGGCCCGCGAGATGGCGGTCTGGCTCTCGGGTGACAGGTTGCTGTTGGAGGCAGGACTGGCGGAACCTCCGCCCCCGCCTCCGTCCGTGCTGAGGCTGTCGATGCGCTTGCGCATGTTGACGAGCTCAGACTTGTTCCCGGCAGCGCCGAAGGACAACTCCTCGTCAAGGATGACTTTGCCGGTCTTCTGGTACTGAGCCTTGACATGCAAGATGCCGTCCACGTCGTACTCGAAGGTCACCAGGAACGAAGCGTCGGCCCTGGGGAGCGGTTCGAGTTGAACTTCCCATGCCTTCAGGATCACGTTGTCCTCATGGGTGAACGGTGCATCCGGGTCGCCTTCAATGATCTGGACGAGCACCTGCTCCTGGTTGTCCCCGGCGGGGACGTATGAGTCCGTCGCCTCGGCGGGGAGCTTCGTGTTCCGGGGGATGAGCACAGAGAACTCGGGCTTGTCGGGACCCTGGTTGTGCACCACGGTGCCGAGAGCGTGCTCGGTGCCGACGAAGAAGTCGTGGTCCTCGACCTCGCCCGACAGAATGCCAGCAGCGAGGGCCGCTCCTTCGGCGATCGCGGTCATTGGGTCGACATCGGCCATTGGCTCAAGACGGAGCAACTCACGGATGTAGCGCTGCGCCATAGGGATCTTCGAGGACCCGCCGACCATGACCAGGTGGTCGATCCGTGCGTTGCCGAGGTCGGCGAGGCACTTGTCGACGGGCTCACGGGTCCGGTTGATGAGCGGCCGGATTGCGTTCTCCAACTCGCCCCGGGTCACTTCGACGGTTCCGCCGCCCATGAGGGACAGCACAGTCTGCTCCTGCGTGGACAGTTTCACCTTGGCAAGTTCTAGGTCGAACGGGTCGAGCTGCGACCCCGCAGGCAGCTTTGCTCGCACTGCTGCTGCGAAGGCATCGTCAAGGTCAATGCCACCGAGCCGCTGGATGCCCTTCGACGCTTCCTCGACGAACGCGCCGTCGATGTTCTGGAGAACGGTGACGTCCAAGGTGCCGCCGCCCCAGTCGAAGACCAGGACGCGATCCCCGTCTCGGATCGTCTTGGCGTAGGCCATGGCCGCTGCGGTTGGTTCGTTGAGAAGCGCCTCAACCTGGATTCCGGCAAGGCCGGCGCTGATCTTGGTGCGGTAGCGGGCAGCCCCCCGGCTGTTGGCGGGGATGGTCACCACGGCGCTGTCGAGGTTGAGGCCGGAGTTTGCAGCCCGTTCCTTGATCTGACGGAAGAAGACGGCGGCGGCCTCCTCGACCTTCAGGTGGTGAGAGCCAATGGTCACGTCGTCGTCGGTCTGGAACATGCGCTTGACGGCGGCGAGCTTGTTCGGGTTCCGCTTCGCCTTCCAGCCGAACTCCAACGTGTTGTTGCGGTCCGCCAAGACGGTCGGGAGGACTCGGTCGAAACCAAGCTCCGCGAACTCGCCCGGAGGCTGGTCCAAGGAAACCGTCTCCATGGACCCGCCGTTGGTGACGGCAAGAACGCTGTTTGTCGTACCGAAGTCGATGCCGAAGGCGGTCATGCGATCACGTCCTTGGAGGTGTCAGGATTGCTCGTGTCCCCGGCGGCCGGCGTGGGGGCTACGGCGCCGGCCGCGAGTCGTGCACGGCCAAGGCGCAGCACGGTGCCGGTCTGTGCGTCGATGTACGCCGGTTCGATGATCTCCAGCGGGCCGTCGAAGCCTTCGCCGCCGATGTCCTCGAAAAGGTGGCTTGCGTCGTTGCCGTCAGGGACACCGCCCAGCGGCGCAACGCCAGCCTGTTCCATCCACTCTTTGACCTGGGGGACCAGGTCACTTACCGCAGTGGCACGAGACACGGCGACTGACATGGCGACGAGCTGCGCAAGGTGGCTGCGTCGTTCGGACGCGGCCGCCACCACCTGCTTGCGCAGCCCGTCGTATGCCTGTGACGCCTGGACCGTGTTCGGCTCCTTGACGATCAGAACGGTCTTGATGAGCTCTGCCTGTTGTTCCAGTCCCTTGATGCGTTCCTGGAGGTCGACGAGCAAGTCCTCGGCCCTAGCCATGGTTCTTACCTTTCATGTTTCTCAACGCTCCGGGAGCGCCGCGGTTGATGCGATCTCTTCATGTAGAACCGCGACGGCTTCCTCACGAGCTGCGTCAAGAAGGCGCGCCCATTCGGCATCCGAAGATGCGGTGGTACGTGGCATGTTCTCTGGTCCCGGGCGAAGCACTCCTTCGCCGGTGGGCTCCAGAGCGTTCGGGTCGGCAGGGACTCGGTAGACGTCCAGTGCAGTTCGGGGATCGCGGATCGCCTCGGACACTTGGTTGAGAGCCCAGGTCAGGTCGGTGAGTTCGCCCTTGCTCTCGCTGACCCGTGAGCGGGAGCGGCGCTGCCCCTTGGCCTTGCGAGCGAAGGCGCGCGTGGCAACGTCCCGAGGCGACCCGAAGGGCACCCCGAGCATCACGTAGGGATTTCTGTCAGACATGGCCACCCCTCATCACAGATTCCTCCGCAGACGGTTGATCTCGTCCTGCCACTCATCGACGTCATTCGTGAGCATTCGGGTCAGATCTCGCTTCTCCTCAGAACCAAGGCGACGCATTTGCTCAACAATGGATCGGAGGGTTGCGAGAAGCCCTTGCTCGGTCTCCCCGAGGATTCGGTCCATTTGCGTGATGATGGTGAAGCGGTTCTGGGTGTCCCAACGGAGGCGCTCGACCAAGGGGTTGTAGTTCTCCGCGACGGCATCGCGGCCGGCGCCGACCATGCGAATCCCGACATTTCCGAGGCAGAGGGTGAAGTTCGTCGCTAGATATTCTGCGAAGGAGTCGTTGAAGTTGCCTCGACGGCGGTGGAAGTCGTCAATTGGCGAGAAGAAGAACTTCCGCAACGCCTGATCGTTGAGCCAACTGCCATTGTTGGCATAGGCGGTATTGATGTGCGCCCCTGCCTGCGGCGCGAGGATGAATCGCTCCTCATCGTTGAAGAGTTCTGGCGCGTCGACCAGAACCTTGTCGATGAACTCGGCGCTGCCCACCGCTTCGCCAAAGTCCGTGAAAACGGACTCGCGGATCGTGTCAATCCAAGTGCTCCAGTCGGCCAGGAACCACTCCGCCCGTCCCACGGATCGGTAGAGGGCGATGTACTGCTCGGCCAACTGCGCCAAGAACATGTCCTTGTCAGTCTTCCATCGCCCTCGGATCTGAATCAGACGGTAGGGACCGTCCAGTTCGCCGCCGGGATTGGGCAGAGAGCCAATGATCTCCGGGGCAACTCCGACAGCCACCCGACCGAGCCGCAGGTATTCATCAAGGGGCTGGTCGGCACCGAGGACGGTCCGAAGCGCAGGAACAAGCACCTGAGGAAAGTCGAGATCGGTTCGTTCCCATACGCTGATGGCTTGATCGAGGCCAGCACGTTGAAGATCGGGGGTCGGCGCCTCTGAGACCAGCCGCGCGAGGTACTTGACGCCGACCTCGGGACGCGCCCTGCCGGCGACGATGCTGGTATTGACCAGCAGATTCTCGGTGTAGAGACCTTGGAGGGCGTTCTCCAACAGACCGAGGGCCTCATCAACGCGACCGAGTTGATATAGGGCGTACGCCGTCAGATTGAGAATCTCGTCCTCTTGCTCCTCGACCGCCTTGGCGTGAGGGGCGAGGAGCTTGCCGTGTTCAACTGCTGCGGTGAGGTTGCCCTCCCAGATCAGCCCGAGGAGACGATGCGCACCGATCCAGAGGTTCAGGGGGTCGCTCGCGGCCCGGCTTGCGTCCGGCAGCAGCTTTCCGCTGATGGCGACATCCGCGAACATTGGCCAGAGCGAGGGGTCGGCGACGACTTCGGGTGGAAGTGTCGATGTTGCGCCGTCCTTGATCTGGCCGAGCACCGTCGTCGGCAGCTCAAGCAGTCGGATGGTGTCGGCGTCCAAACGCCGGGTGTCGGGCCGTCCGCCGTCGATCACGTCGAGGAGCGCTTGGTAGTGCTCAACCCGTGGCGTACGTTCCAGACCCGAGAGAGTTGCTTTGTCCCGCGTCAAGAAGAGCCGGCGTGCGAACTCACCAACGTTGCCGATGGACTTGGCGTCAGCGTCGGACAGCTTGGCCGGGTCGAGACGCGCCAAGAGGTAAGTCTTGAGGCCGCCACGCAAGGAAGTGAGTGCAGCGGACTTGGTGATTCGGCCTTCGTCAACCAAGTCGTCCCAGAGCGCGGGTTCGAGGCCGACGAGTTGTTCCAACGCTGAGTCGATCGGACGTGAACGGTCGGCCGACGAAACCAGACTCGCGGCCGACCAAGCGGGTGTGTCGTGGAAGGGAGGAGGGGACAGCGTTGTTCCGGCCTCCAACTGCTCTTTGAGTTTGGCCCATGTCGTCCGCCGGTTCTCTGCTGCCAGTGACCCGGCAGAGCCGAGGGCGTCGCCCCACGACCCAATGGCCGCCGCTCGGACGGCTTCTGCATTGTTGGCGCCGGACTGCGCGATCGCGTCTAGCGCGGGCTTCCACGCTTCGGGCTGGTGGTGGACCGCACCAAGGTGCGGAAGCAACAGCGAGGCGCGGTTGGGGTAGCCAGCGGACGGGAGTTTGGCCACGGACTCACGCAGAGCGTCCAAGTCGCCGGTGGTGGCAGCATGATGAGCTGTCCGCCATGACTTCTCCGAGTCTGTGAGGGGTGCCCACTCCAAGATGTGCTGCCATCCGAGGCTGAGCGCATCGTCGGCCAAGCGTCGAAGGACACGCACGTCTGAACACAACTCGGCGGCGCGTTTGCGCAACGCCTCGCGGTCCCAGGACTGCTTGCCTTCCTGGAGTTCCGCCGCGAACAGCAGCCGACTGGCGGGTCCAAGGTTCGCGGGCACGACATCGGCAGGAGGTGTGGAGCTGGGGACGCGGCCGGGCTCCTTGTCCTTCGGCGAGAAGTGGAGTAGGTAGGTGTCGCCCTCGACGGAGAGACATACTCCCTGCTTCTTGCCGACGCCCAACTTGCCGCGCACCTCGAACACCAGCCCGATGGGGGTTTCGTCGGGTTGCGCGATGGACAGGTCGACGTTGCAGGCAGAGCAGTTCCCGGATTGTGCGGTCTGACTGACTCCGCACGCGCGGCACCACGCTGTCACGTTGCGCTCACCCCACCATCGAGCATCTAGAACATCCGTACAGGTCCCCCGAGACTGCGGGTGAGCACACCCAGCGGACATGAATCTATCAGTTCCGGAAGGTGCCCGTGGGGAGAGGGTGACAAATGGTTCAGGATACAGGACGTGATACCGATGGAGTGTCGCTCAGTCGTCCCAGCCCCAGGTGGCGAGCATCGTCTCGATCTGAGCCCAGTAGGCATCGGCGTGGAGGCTAGGTACCCCGACCTCCATGTGGACTGAGGATGTCTCCCGGGGGATGAGCATGCGCCAAGTCGTCTCACGTTGGTCGTTGAAGCGAGCCACACGCCCGACGGCGCCGTTCAATGCGAGTGGCGCGTTCAACTCGGTCCGAGCCCCGGGATACATCTTCGACATCGAGGTCGCCCAGTCACTCCCAACGACGAAGCCGCCACCGGAGTCTGACCACACGATCAGTACGACGTCGCGGTCGCTGCGCGGGGCGTGCAACTCCAACTTGGGAGCGATGCCGACCTCGCGGCCGTAGTTGTCGACCAGCGGCGGGGCATCGGGGACTTCGTACCAAGGCCAGACAAGGTTCATTCGCCCGATGCCTGTCGCCTGACACCAGCCGTCCGTGGGCACTCGCTGAGCTGGCACGTAGGGTCGATCCGACCCGAAGAGCTGCTTCAGTAGTCCGGCCACGGGCCTGCCTCACTCGTTCGTTGATGACTCGCACCCCGCGACGTGGCTGCGCACCAATAGTATTGCCAACGCCAGTGTCGTTTGTGTTGAAAGGGTCTGTTGTGGCAGGTGCGCTCCGTCCTTTCAACTTGGGCTGGCATCCCATCGAGCCCGAGCCGGGGCCGCGTAGCCCGCTCCTTGATCAGCCGCCCTCGCCGGCGCAGGGGAGCTTGGAGACGACCTACCACCAGTGGAGGGTGGCGGTCGAGGCTGACGAGGCCCGGCTCCTCCAGACTCAGTTGTCAGGCCCACTTTGGCATCCGGTGCCCCTGCCGAGCGGCGTCAGCGTTGTCCCTGTCTACGGAGGCACAGCGGAGGCGATCGAGCAGGTTGCCACGACCCTTGTCACGTCAGGGTTGGAGAGTGGGCTGGACGCCTGCCATGTCCTCAACCTGTCGGGTTGGAATCTCACGAAGAGTCTGCGAACTCAGATGAAGGGCGCGAAGAAGAACCGTGCCCAGTTCGAGCAGGTCAGTTCCGGCGGAAGCACTGTCAACCTGTTCGGCAACCCTGACATCGCGCAGGTTGTCGCGCTGCTCGTAGATGCGTTGCGGACCTCGGATGACCGCACGGCCGGCCGCCAGAACCAGCAGGAGCAGCAAGAACTGTTGAAGGTCGTCAGGCTGCTTCAAGGCAAAGTGACTGTCGAGCGGATTATTGACGCTGTAGACGTGGCACTTGGAGCGGTTGGAGCGCCACCGTCGCTCACGATCAACGAGGTGCGTGACCTACAGGATTTCTTCTCCAGTGTTGTCTCGCAGCGGCGTGCTACGCAGGATCGGCTCTCAGACCTCCACCTTGACCTAGAGGCTCTGCGCGGGTTCGGTAAAGCGCAGGGTGTCAGCCCTGACATCGTGGGCGCTGGCAAGCTCTCGATCCGCTGGTACGACGTATTGTCTGGTCACTCGACCCAGGAGGTCGAACTCGGGCGCCAGCTCATCGCGCGCGCGGTGTTGCAGACCTTCAAGCGGCCCGGTCCCCAGGAGCTGCTTGTCGTCGTTGGGGCCGAACGTCTCTCCGACGAAGTGCGAGACGAGATGGTGAACAGCGCTCAGGCCAGTGGCAAACAGGTGGCACTGATGTACACGCAGATCAACGATGCCGGTCAGAGGATGTTGGGGTACGCCGGTTCGTCGGTGGCCCTTTTCCTGAAGATGCCGAATCCGCAGGATGCGACAGCGGCGTCAGAGTTCCTCGGGCGCGAATACAAGTTCGTGGTCAACGGAATCTCCATCGCTGAAGGGCAGACCCAGGATTGGAGCAGCTCATACGGAAGCTCGACCTCGCAAGGCCGCAGCGTGAGCAGCACGTCGTCGCGCAACAGTGGATGGGGTGGTGGTGGGTTCAACTTCAGCCGGACCGTCGGTTCCAGCGTGACGAACTCCTTCGAGAGGGGCACCTCCCAAACGCAGACGACGGGTGGGTCGAAGTCGACGACCACGACGACCTCGGCAGGCCGCGTCCACGAGTACGTCGTTGAGCCCGAAGTCTTCCAGCAGATGCCCGACGACATGATGATGATCATCGCGAAGGACACGGTGATGGTTGCCAGTTGTCAGAACCAACTCCGATGGTCGAAGCAGACCTCCAAGAACTACCTGGCAATCCCATGACGGGGGCACTGCCGAAGGAGCGAACGCTCCTATCCCATCGCCTGACAGAGGTTCCCCTGCGTGGGGACGAGGACCGTCTGGTCGGTCGCCATCGCATTCTTGGCACGCTGACTGTCGCGCACGGCGCGGGGCGCCCCGTTGTGGTTGCGTGGGTGCGTGGTCGCGCACGAGGTCCGGTCCAGGTGTTCGTCGGCGGTGTCGAGACCGGACCTGAGTCCGACGACGCTGCGGTGGGGTTCCCGCCGGGCGCGAAGGGACGCACCCAGAGTTCTGGTGAGGTGGAGAGCGCCCTCTCGGGACTCCATTGGGAACGGTCGCAGATTTCACTCGACGCGGGGACCGCGCTGGAGGAGTCCCTCGCTGACCGGCTGGAGGATTTGTTCACTCTGACCAGTGCGCCGATGGCGTTCCTTGCGGTGGCAAGGCCAGCGCAACCGACGACCGTGAGTGCCACGGTCGATGCACTCAGTGACGAGTTGGCCCGCCTCGAAGCGCTGCGCACCGGGCGCGGTGTGCATCGTCGTCAGCTCGCCCGAGTCGAGCAGAACCTGGAGTATTTCGACCGCAGCGTGGGTGTTGGCTGCTGGGAGTTGGAGATCTGGACGGGCGGCTCCGACGAGAGAGGAGCCAGAGTGGCGGCGTCGATGCTCGCCGGCTCCGGTGATCTTGCTGAGGTGCCCCTGCTGCTTCGCCCCGCGTCTGCCGACGTGGCGGGACAGCTCGTCTGGTCAGACGCCCTGGTCGTTGGTGCCGACGCGGTTGCTGCCGTCGTACGTCCACCGTTCCGTGAGCTTCCCGGCGTTCGGGTTACACCCTTGCCAGAGTTCGATCAGAACGTCGAAGACAAGATTCAGATCAAGCTGGGTTCCGTGCTGGACGGCTCACGGTCTCCGGCCGCGCCGTTCGGTGTGTCCTTGGACAGCGTGAATCGCCATGTGTTCGTCAGCGGCGCAACAGGTGCGGGTAAATCGGAGACGGTGCGAAGCCTTCTCTTGAGCTTGAATCAGCGGAGCATCCCGTGGATGGTCATCGAGCCTGCCAAGGCGGAGTACGCGGCGATCGCTCCCTGGCTGGACCCGAAGAACCCGGTCGTGGTCATCCGCCCGGGCGACCCCGATTCGCCGCCGCCCATGATCAACCCGCTAGAGCCGAGTTCCGTGGTCGTCAACGGCGTCCGGCACACCTTCCCGTTACAGACCCACCTTGACATGGTGAAGGCACTGTTCACGGCCTCGTTCGACGCCGAGGAACCGTTCCCGCAGGTCTTGAGTGCGGGACTCACTCGGGCCTATCAGACTCGTGGGTGGAACTTGGTCACTGGCGGGGCGAGTGACCCGTCCCTCACTGCACCGGAGTGGCCGGTTCTGGGTG